>JAYSVE010000645.1:0-3540 GCA_043718725.1 Methylibium sp. | reverse complement strand
CCGCCAGGCAGCGCGCGCTGGCCCTGATGGCCGAAGGCGTGTCGACGCTGGAGGTGAAGTCCGGCTACGGCCTGACGCTGGCCGACGAGCGGCGCTGTCTGGCGGTGGCGCGGCGCCTGGGGTTCGAGCTGGCACTGTCGGTGCGCACCACCTACCTGGCGGCGCACGCGCTGCCGCCCGAATACGAGGGCCGGGCCGACGCCTACGTCGATGCGCTGTGTGGGTGGCTGCAGACGCTGCATGCCGAGGGCCTGGTCGATGCGGTCGACGCGTTTTGCGATCGCATCGGCTTCACGCCGGCGCAGACGCGGCGCGTGTTCGAGGCCGCGCGCGCGCTGGGCCTGCCGGTCAAGCTGCACGCCGAGCAGCTCAGCGACCAGGGCGGCGCCGAGCTGGCCGCGGAGTTTGGCGCGCTGTCGTGCGACCACCTCGAACACCTGAGCGAGCCAGGGGTGCGCGCGATGCGCCGGGCCGGCACGGTGGCGGTGCTGTTGCCGGGGGCGTATTACTTTCTGCGCGACACCCACCTCCCGCCGGTGATGGCGCTGCGCGAGCACGGGGTGCCCATGGCCCTGGCCACCGACCACAACCCCGGCAGTTCGCCGGCGTTGTCGCTGCTGCTGATGCTTCACATGGGCTGCACGCTGTTCCGGCTGACCCCCGAGGAAGCGCTGCGCGGCGTGACCCTGAACGGCGCGCTGGCGCTGGGCCTGCGCGACCGCGGCCGGCTCGCCGCGGGCCAGCGCGCCGACTTCGTCGCCTGGGACCTGGAACACCCGAACGAGCTGGCCTACTGGTTCGGCCAGAACCCATGCCGGCGGGTTGTCGTCGGCGGACAGGAACGCAGCGCATGAATGGGATCGCTCGAATGAACACCTTTGTCCCGTCTTGCCGACCCGACCAGCGCCATGGATGACAGCGTCTTCAATTTGGTCCGGGGCGGCACGCCGTTGCTGGTCAGCCTGCCGCATGTGGGCACCGTCATTCCCGAGGAACTGCGGGGACGCTTCGTCGAACGGGCGCTGGCCGTCGAAGACACCGACTGGCACCTGGACCGGCTCTACGACTTTGTGCGCGGCCTGGGTGCCAGCCTGATCGTGCCGCGCCATTCACGCTATGTGATCGACCTGAACCGTCCCCCCGAAGATGCACCGATGTACGCCGGGGTCAACAACACCGAGCTGTGCCCGACGCGGTTCTTCACCGGCGACCCGCTGTACCGCCCCGGCCAGTCGCCGGACGCGGGCGAGATCGCCCGTCGGCGCGAACGCTACTGGCGTCCCTACCACGACGCGCTGGCCGAGGAGCTGGCGCGCCTGAAGGCCTTGCATGGTCACGCGCTGCTGTTCGACGGCCACAGCATCAAGTCCGAACTGCCTTGGTTGTTCGACGGCCGGCTGCCCGACCTGAACCTCGGCACGGCCAGCGGTGCGAGTTGCGCGCCGTCGCTGCGTTCGGCGCTGGTGGACGTGCTCGCACGCCAGAGCGCGTTCACGCAGGTGGTCGATGGCCGCTTCAAGGGCGGCCACATCACCCGCGAGCTGGGTCGGCCCGACACCGGCGTGCATGCCGTCCAACTTGAAATGTGCTGGCGCTGCTACATGCCGGAGCAGCCGCCGTTCGAGATCGACGCGATGCGCGCCGCGACCCTGCTGCCGCTGCTGCGCGGCCTGGTGCGGGCCATGCTGGCGTGGCGACCGACCCATGACTGAACCGCTCCACGCGGGTGCCTGCCTGTGGGCGCCGCGCGCCTGGCTGGAAGGCCGCTGGCGCAATGGCGTGTTGCTGCGGGCCGATGCAAGCGGCCACTGGGCTGCGGTCACGCCCGGCGTGGATGCGCCGCCGGCCGGCGCCCGCGTGCTCGCCGGCCCGGTGCTGCCTGGGCTGGTCAACGCCCACAGCCACACGTTCCAGCGGGCCTTTGCCGGGTTGGCCGAGCGCCGGCTCGCCGACGCCAACGGGCGCCCCGACGACTTCTGGTCCTGGCGCGACCGCATGTACGCGGTGGCGCTGCGCATAGCCCCCGGGCAGTTGCGGGCCATCGCCGCCCAGTTGTATGTCGAGCTGCTGCGCGGCGGCTACACCCAGGTGTGCGAGTTTCATTACCTGCACCATGGGCCCGACGGCCGGGCCTATGACGACCCGGCGACGATGTGCTGGGCCTTGGCCGATGCCGCGCAGGCGTCCGGCATCGGCCTCACGGTGCTGCCGGTGCTCTACGAGCGGGCGGGCTTTGCGGACGCCGGCTTGCGCCAGGAGCAACGCCGGTTCCGCGGCACGCCGGCGTCCACCCACGCCTTGTACCGGGCGGTGCAGGCCGCGCGCCGGCCGCGGGTCAACGCCGGTGTGGCGATCCATTCACTGCGTGCCGCCACGCCGGCGTCGATGGCCACGCTGATGCGCCAGCTCGGCGACGACCCGGTCCCGGTCCACATACATGTGGCCGAGCAAATGGGCGAGGTCGACGACTGTGTCGCGCACACCGGCGCGCGGCCGATCGAATGGTTGATGCGCGAACTGCGGCCCGATGCGCGCTGGCACCTGGTGCACGCCACCCACGCGTCGCCGGCGGAGATCGATGCGGTGGCCGCCAGCGGCGCGGGCCTCGTGGTCTGCCCCAGCACCGAGGCCAACCTCGGCGACGGCGTGCCCGAGCTGACGCGCTGGCTGGCTGCAGCGGTGCCCCTGACGGTGGGCTCCGACAGCCAGGTCGGGCGCCATTGGGTGGGCGAACTGCGCCTGCTCGAATACAGCCAGCGTCTGACGCTGCGGCAGCGCAACGTCGCCGCCACTGCCCCGCCGGGACAGCCCGCCACCGCAGCGCGGCTGTTCGACAGCGTCCTGGCCGGCAGCGCCGCCGCTGCCGGGTTGGCGCGCTGGGGCCTGGTGCCGGGCGCGCGGGCCGACCTGCTGGTGCTCGACATGGACGCCCCCGGCCTGCACGGTGCGCCGGCCTCGCACACCCTGGACAGCCTGGTTTTTGCCACCGAGGCAGCGGCGTTTCGCGACGTTTATGTCGCCGGGCGCCAGGTGCTGGCCGAGGGCCGGCATATCGACCAGGCCGGCATCGCCCTGCGTTTTGCCGAGGTCATGGCGGCACTGTGGGACGGTACGGGTCCTTGAATGGCGCTTCGGCGCCTGAAGGGCGGGTGCTGACCACGGTCTGATGCGCCACCTCGACGAGGTTGTCCAGCAACCACCGGTGAGCGCTGGAGCGGTCATTGCGCGCGTGCCACAGGGCGTCGACGAAAACACCTCCCGGCGACAGCGGCAGCTCCCGCGTCACCAGCCTGTCCGCGAGACCGCTGACGGGCAGGAATCCGTCAGGCAGCACCGTCAACAGGTCGATGCCGATGACCGTCAGTGCCGCGGTGAAAAACTGGTTGACGGTCAGGACGATGCGCCGGCTGCGGTTCAGGCTGGCCAGGGCCTGGTCGACGAAGCCGTGGGCGCGGCCTGAAAAACTCACCAGCACATGCTCGGCGGCGCAGAACTCGTCCAGCCCCAGCGGCGCCTGCGCCAGCGGGTGGTCGCGCCGCA
>JAYSVE010000644.1:0-3541 GCA_043718725.1 Methylibium sp. | reverse complement strand
TCGTCTGCTTCTTCGCCTATGCCGCGGCGGGCATGGGCTGGGCCGACGCCTTCATGCACATGTGCTCCACCATGGGGCTGGGCGGCTTCTCGTCGTACGACGCCAGCTTTGGTGCCTTCAACTCGCCGGCCATCGAAGCGGTGGCGGTGGTCTTCATGCTGCTGGCGGGCGTCAACTTCGCGCTGTACTTCATGGTCTGGAAACGGCGTTCGCCGGCGGTGCTGCTGCACGACGTCGAAGCCCGGACCTACTTCGCGGTGCTGCTGTTCAGCGTGTTCATCGTGGCGCTGGTGCTGACCTATCGCGGCACCTACCCCGGTTTTCTGCAGAGCCTGCGGCACGCCGCCTTCAACGTGGTGAGTGTCGCCACGACGACCGGATTTGCCAGCGTCGACTATGCGCTGTGGCCGGCCTTCGCGCCGGTGCTGATGCTGCTGCTGTGCTGCTTCGCGACGTCGGCCGGCTCCACCGGCGGCGGCATCAAGATGATCCGCGCGCTGCTGTTGGTCAAGCAGGCGCGGCGCGAACTGGTGCGCATCGTCCATCCGCACGCGGTCAACCCGGTGCGCATCGGCTCGATGGCGGTGGACAGCACGGTGTTGTTCTCGGTGTTGGCGTTCATGCTGGTGTATGGCGTCACCGCGATCTTCATGACGCTGGTGCTGCTGATGACCGGGCTGGATTTGGTGAGCGCCGCCAGCGCCGTGATCGCCTGCATCAACAACACCGGGCCGGGCTTGGGGCAAGTCGGGCCGGCCTCCAACTTCCAGGGCTTGAGTGACTTCCAGACCTGGGTCTGCACGGCCACCATGCTGCTCGGCCGGCTGGAGTTGTTTTCCATCCTGGTGCTGTTCACGCCGCAGTTCTGGCGCAAGTAGCGTCGGCGCATCGGCCGCGCGACAATGACCTACCAGTTTCGAACCGGCAGTTTTGAAGGAGCCCGCGACGCCATGAAGAAGACCGCCAAATCCCTGGTCGACGAGGCGATGGCCCTGGTCACCACCTACACCGTCGAACAGGCGCGTGCGTTGCACGGTCACCCGGGCGTGCAGTTCGTCGACATTCGCGACGTGCGCGAGCTGGAACGCGAGGGCGTGATCCCCGGCGCCGTTCACGCGCCGCGCGGCATGCTCGAGTTCTGGGTCGACCCGGAGTCGCCCTACCACCGCGACGTGTTCGCACAAGACAAGGAGTACGTGCTGTTCTGCGCCGCCGGTTGGCGCTCGGCGCTGGCCACCAAGACGTTGATGGACATGGGCCTGGAACGGGTGGCCCACGTCGGCGCTGGATTCACCGGCTGGAAAGAGGCCGGCGCCCCGATCGAGGCCAAGCCGGCCAAGCCGCCCAAGCCGGCACACAAGCCCTGAGGCAAATCGCCTGACCCTGGTCGAGCACCTGAAAGACCCCATGCCCGCTCTCGCCTCCAAACTGAACCCGCGCTCCGAGGACTTCAAGGCGAACGCCGCGGCGATGCGCACGCTGGTCGACGACCTGAACGCCAAGCTCGCGCGGATCGCTCAGGGTGGCGGCGAGGCGGCTCGTGCCAAGCACCTTGCGCGCGGCAAGTTGCTGCCGCGCGACCGGGTCGAGATGCTGCTCGACCCCGACACCCCGTTCCTGGAGATCGCGCCGCTGGCGGCGCTGAACATGTACCCGGAGCCAGCCGGCCGGGACGCCGCGCCAGGCGCCGGGCTGATCGCCGGAATCGGCCGCGTCAGCGGCGTCGACTGCATGATCGTGTGCAACGACGCCACCGTGAAGGGCGGCACGTACTTCCCGATGACCGTGAAGAAGCACCTGCGCGCGCAAGAGATCGCGATGCAAAACCGCCTGCCCTGCGTCTACTTGGTGGACAGCGGCGGCGCCAATTTGCCGAACCAGGACGAGGTCTTCCCGGACCGTGACCACTTCGGCCGCATCTTCTTCAACCAGGCCAACATGAGCGCGCTCGGCATTCCGCAAATCGCGGTGGTGATGGGCTCGTGCACGGCCGGTGGCGCCTACATGCCGGCGATGAGCGACGAGTCCATCATCGTCAAGAACCAGGGCACGATCTTCCTGGCCGGCCCGCCGCTGGTGAAGGCCGCCATCGGCGAGATCGTCAGCGCCGAAGACTTAGGGGGCGGCGACGTGCACACGCGTCTCAGCGGCGTGGCCGACCACCTGGCGCAAAACGACACCCACGCGCTGGCGATCGCGCGTGCGTCTGTGGCCAACCTGAACTGGCGCAAGGACATCGCCATGCGCTGCATCGCGGCGCGCCCGCCGCTGTTCGACGCGGCCGATCTGCACGGTGTGATCCCGGCCGACACGCGCAAGCCGTACGACGTGCGCGAGATCATTGCCCGCATTGTCGATGCCTCGGAGTTCGACGAATTCAAGGCGCGCTACGGCACCACGCTGGTGACCGGCTTTGCGCACATCGAAGGCTTGCCGGTGGGCATCATCGCCAACAATGGCGTGCTGTTTTCCGAGAGCGCCATGAAAGGCGCGCACTTCATTGAACTGTGTTGCCAGCGCAAGATCCCGCTCGTCTTCCTGCAGAACATCACCGGTTTCATGGTCGGCGCCAAGTACGAGGCCGAAGGCATCGCCAAGCATGGCGCGAAGATGGTCACGGCCGTGTCGACCGCGCAGGTGCCCAAGTTCACGGTGATCATCGGCGGCAGTTTCGGCGCCGGCAACTACGGCATGTGCGGCCGCGCCTACTCGCCGCGATTTTTGTGGATGTGGCCGAACGCGCGCATCTCGGTGATGGGCGGCGTGCAGGCGGCCAGCGTGCTGGCGACGGTCAAGCGCGACGGCATCGAGGCCAAGGGCGGCGTGTGGAGCGTCGATCAGGAGAACGCGTTCAAGCAGCCCATCCTCGACCAGTTCGAGCACCAGGCGCATCCGTACTACGCCAGCGCGCGCTTGTGGGACGACGGCGTGATCGACCCCGCCGACACGCGCCGCGTGCTGGCGCTGGCGATTTCGGCAAGCCTGAACGCGCCCATCGCCGAGGCGAAATTTGGAATCTTCCGGATGTGATGTACGATGTGCCTGATTCAGCTATTCAATACACATTATGCGCACCAATATCGTCATCGACGAAAAACTGATGGCCGAGGCGATGAAAGCCGGGCCGTACAAGACCAAGAAGGACGCTGTCGAGGCTGGGCTGAAGCTTCTGGCCCGCCAGGCGACGTACCGCGAGATCCTGAAGTGGGAAGGCCGCCTCAAGTGGGAAGGCGACGAGAGCATCGACTGGACGCTGCCCCCCACCGAGGCGGGCGCGAAGGACCTGGTGGCGCACGAGCCGGTGCCGAGGCGCCGCCGTGCTGGTCGTTGATTCGAGCGTCTGGATCGACTATTTCACCGGCCATCCCAGCCCGGCGCGCGCGACCTTGCGTCGACTGCTGAACGACGGCGAAGTGCGGCTGGTCGTCCCTGACCTGGTGCTGTTCGAAGTGCTGCGCGGCTTTCGGCTGGAGCGCGAGTTCCGGCAGGCGCGGTTGCTGATGGAAGGCCTGAGCGTCGAGCCCGTGGGCGGCATCGCCAT
>JAYSVE010000643.1:0-3544 GCA_043718725.1 Methylibium sp. | reverse complement strand
AGCGAGGCGATCAGCGCCCACACCAGCGCCGCGTTCTTGTCGAACAGTTGTGGCCCGGGTTGGATGCCGTAGTTCTGGAACGCGCCCAGCAGGATGGCCGTGGTGTTGGAGGTCGGGATGCCCAGGGTCAGCAGTGGAATCAAGGTCGCCGTGACGGCCGCATTGTTCGCCGCCTCGGGGCCGGCAACGCCTTCGATCGCACCGACCGTGCCGAACTCGTGGCGGTGCCTGGAGATCTTTTTTTCAGTGGCATAGCTCAGGAAGGTCGGGATCTCGCTGCCGCCCGCCGGAATGGTGCCGAATGGAAACCCGATGGCGGTGGCGCGCAGCCAGGCGGGCCACGACCGGCGCCACTCGGGCCCCGTCATGTGCACCTTGCTCATGGCGTTTTGCGACGCGACCGACCTGCCTTCGTAGAGCACCGCATACAAGGCCTCGCCGACCGCAAAGAGGCCGACCGCGATCAGCACCACTTCGAGGCCGTCCATCAGCTCCGGCACACTGCCGGTGTAGCGCGCCTGGCCGGTGATCTGGTCAATCCCGACCAGGCCCATGGCCAAGCCGACGAACAGCGCCACCATGCCGCGCAGCGCGCTCTTGCCCAGCACCGCGCTGACCGTCGTGAAGGCCAGCACCATCAGCAAGAAGTACTCGGGCGGCCCAAGCTTGACGGCGTGGTTGGCGACGACCGGCGCAAAAAAAGTCACCAACACCGTGGCGATCGTGCCGGCCACGAAGGAGCCGATCGCGGCCGTGGCCAGCGCCGCGCCGGCACGTCCGTTCTTGGCCATCTTGTTGCCCTCCATGGCCGTGACCATGGAGCCCGATTCACCCGGCGTGTTGAGCAGGATCGAGGTAGTCGAGCCACCATACATCGCGCCGTAGTAGATGCCCGCAAAGAAGATCATCGACGCGGTGGGTTCGACCTTCAACGTGATCGGCAGCAGCATCGCCACCGCCGTGGCCGGGCCGATGCCGGGCAACACACCCACCGCCGTGCCGAGCGTGCAACCGAGCAACGCCCACAGCAGGTTGACCGGCGTGCCGGCGGTCGCGAACCCTTGCAGCAGGTGGTTCCACGTCTCGATCATGCCGGCTCCGCCATCAAAGCCACCCGGTCCGGGTGAGGCCCGGCAGGTTGATCGCCAAGAGCTTCGAGAACATCCAGTACACCGGCGCGGCAATCGCAAAACCGATAGAGGCACTCTTCAGCCAGGCCGCCGGACGCAGGTCCAGGCGGCCCTCGGCCGACTTGAACCCGTGGACCGCGAACACGAAGCACAACGTGCAACTGAGAATGAAGCCCAAGGTGGTGATCAGCGCCGCGTTCAGCAGCAGGCCGCTCGACACCCACAAGAAGCCTGGCCAGTGGCCGTTGGACGCGCCGGTGGGTGGGTCCATCTCGCGATAGCCGCCGCTGCGCGCCTCGCGGGCCAGCAGGCCGCCGCACACCATCAGGCCCCCGGCCACCAGCCACGGCAGGAAGTTGGGCCCGACACCGGCATAGCCCGCCTGCGCGCTGATCTGCGTCGCCCCCGCGGCCAGCAACAGGCCCAGCGCGGCGGTCGCGACCCCGATCAGCGTCTGCGCGCCTGACATCAAACCATGCCGGACTTGACCATCACCGCCCGCAGGCTGGCAAATTCATCGTCGACGAACTTGTCGAACGCCGGCCCCGTCATCAACGCCGCGGTCCAGTTGTTCTTCTCGAGCGACTCGGCCCAGGCCCGGGTCTTGGTCGCCTTGACCACCAGCTCGGTCAGCGCCTTGCGCTGCTCGGGCGTGATTGCGGCCGCGCCATAGACGCCGCGCCAGTTGCCGATCACGACGTTGACGCCCAACTCCTTCAGCGTCGGAATGTCGATGCCCTTGAGCCGGGTTTCGGCGGTCACGGCCAGCGCGCGCATCTTGCCGGTGGTGATGTACTCGGCGAACTCGCTGTAGCCACTGCCGCCGACCGTGACGTTGCCGCCCAGAATCGCCGCCGTGGCCTCACCGCCGCCGCGAAACGCCACGTAGTTGATCTTGGCCGGATCGACACCCACTTCACGCGCGATCATCGCCGCGGCAATGTGCTCGGTGGAGCCGCGCGAGCCGCCGCCCCACTTGACGCTGCCCGGGTCTTTTTTCATCTGCTCGATCACGTCCTTCATGGTCTTCAGGGGCGAGCTGGCGGGCAGCACGAAGACGTTGTACTCACTGGTCAGGCGCGCGATCGGCGTGGCTTGCGACAGGCTCACCGGCGGCTTGCCGGTGATGATGCCGCCCAGCATCACCGCGCCCATCACCATCAGCGCGTTCGGGTCGCCCTTCGCGGCGTTGACAAACTGCGCCAGGCCGATGGCGCCCGCCGCGCCGCCCTTGTTGTCATAGTTCACCGATTCGGCGCCGGCCTCCTGCAGCGCCTTGCCCAACGCGCGACCGGTCGAATCCCAGCCGCCACCGGGGTTGGCGGGAATCATCATCTTGAGGTTGGCATTGGCCCAGGCCGCAAGCGGCAGCGCACCGCTTGCGGCCAGCGCCACCAGTGATCTGAGGAAAGTGTCGCGACGCATGAGAGAGTCCTCCTTGAGATCGATTGCTGAAACCCCGATGTTCGGGGCAACGCCGGTCAGTCCGCGGTCCAAATGCCTAGGATAAACACTAGCTTCGAAAGCGGTCGCGCGGCCGGCAAGCAGGCCATGCCGGGTTTGCGTCTGGCGGACAATCGCAGCCGATGATCAAGACCCCTCCCACCGACAAGCTGCGCCTGGACAAATGGCTTTGGGCGGCCCGCTTCTTCAAGACCCGTGGCCTGGCGGGTGACGAGATCGGCAAGGGCCGCGTCAGCGTCAATGGCCAGCCGGCCAAGGCCTCCCGGGAATTGCACCCCGGCGACCTGGTCGGCCTGCGCCAGGGCGACGTCCAGCGCACCGTGGCCGTCAAGGGATTGAGCGCTCAGCGCGGTCCGGCAGCGCTGGCCCAGACGCTCTATGAGGAGACGGCTGAGAGCGTCGTGCTGCGCAGCCAAGCGGCCGCCCAGCGCCGCCTCAACACCGAACCCGCCCTGACCATTGAACAGGGGCGCCCGACCAAGCGCGACCGGCGCCAACTGGCCGACTGGAACCGCTGGAGCGCGTCGGTCGACCCCGATTGAGGTGGGGCGCGGGCCACGCCGTCCGATGGGCGGGCCGGTTCGCCTCACCCGGGCCGCGCCAAAAAGGTCACGCGGGGGCTGACCCCCATTCAAAGAAGCCCCGCAGTTTCCACTTGAAACCCGGGCCAATGGCTTCAAATCGTCGTCTGTGGAGCACTTTTCAACGATGTCAAATACCGAACCCACCCCCCTATCCCCCGGTATCACCGGTCCGGCCGATTCGCCCGATCCCGCCACCGATGCCCAGGCCGGCGCGTCCGCACTGAACGCCGAATTCAAGTTGCAGGAGCTGGAGGCCAAACACGCCGAGGTGGCCGACGCCTTCCTGCGGGCCAAGGCCGACGCCGAAAACACCCGCCGCCGCGCCGAGGACGAAATCTCCAAGGCGCGCAAGTACGCGGTTGAGAA
>JAYSVE010000642.1:0-8430 GCA_043718725.1 Methylibium sp. | reverse complement strand
CAACGTGTCGACCCGGTCACCGCCGCGCGCCTGAAGCCGGCCGACCAGCAACGCATCCAGCGCGCGCTCGAGGTGTTTCGGGTCAGTGGCCAGACGCTGTCGTCGCTGCACACCCGGCCCAGCGCCACGCAGGCGCGGCCGCCGCCCGCGCTGATCTCGCTCGAGCCCGACGACCGCGCCTGGCTGCACCAGCGCATCGAGGCGCGCTTCATGCAGATGCTGGAGGCGGGCCTGGTCGAAGAGGTCCGGGCGCTGGGCGAACGCGGCGACCTCGACGCCGACATGCCGTCGATGCGTTGCGTCGGCTACCGGCAGACTTGGGCAGCGCTGGTCGACGACGACCTGTTCACGCTGCCCGAGCGTGGCATCGCCGCCACCCGGCAGCTCGCCAAGCGCCAGCTCACCTGGCTGCGCAGCATGCCGCAGCGCAGCGTGGTGGCCTGCGACGCGGCCGATGTGCTGGACCGCGTCACCGCGCTGGCGCTGCGGCAACTGGCGCGGCCCGACGCGCCTTGACGCCACGGGCCGGCCCGCGCCACGCCATGCCCTTGCTCGAAGTCGACGCCTTGTGCAAACGCTATGGCGCGGCCACCGTGTTCGCCGACGTCAACCTGCACGTGGCGGCCGGCGAGTTTGTCGCCATCGTCGGCGAATCGGGGGTCGGCAAATCGACCTTGCTGAACTGCATCGCCGGGCTGGACAGCTTCAGCAGCGGCACGGTGCGCATCGACGGCCGCGACATCGCGGCGCTGACCGAGGCCCAACAGGCGCTGCTGCGGCGCGCCCGCCTGGGCTTCGTGTTCCAGGCCTTTCATGTGCTGCCGCACCTGAGCGTGGCGCACAACGTGGCGCTGCCGCTGTTGCTGCAAAGGCGCACCGACGCCGCCCGCGTGGCCCAGGTGCTCGCCGCCGTCGGCCTGGAGGGACTCGGCCCGCGCCTGCCGCAGACGCTGTCCGGCGGCCAGTTGCAACGCGTTGCGATTGCGCGCGCGCTGGTGCACCGGCCGCAACTGATCCTGGCCGACGAGCCCACCGGCAACCTCGACCCGGCCACCGCCGAGCGTGTGCTCGACACCTTGTGCGCCCAGGTGCGCATGGAGGGCGCGGCCTGCGTGCTCGTGACCCACTCGCGCACCGCCGCGGCGCGCGCCGACCGCGTGCTGCTGCTGGCGGCGGATGGCATCTCCATCGCGTGATGCCTGATGCCTGACGCCTGACGACCATGTGGATGCTGCTGCGCCAGGTGTCGTGGCCCGAAGTTCGCCACCATGCGTGGCGCCACCTGACAGCCTGGCTGGCGGTGGTGCTGGGGGTGGCGCTGGCGTTTGCGGTGCACCTGATCAACCAGTCGGCGCTGGGCGAGTTCAGCGCCGCGGTGCGGCAGGTCAATGGCCAGCCCGATTTCGAGCTGCGCGCCCAGCGCAGCGGCTTCGATGAACAGCTTTATGCCCGGGTCGCCGCGCACCCGCGGGTGGCGCTGGCCAGCCCGGTGGTCGAGGCCGACACGGTTGCGCTGGACGACGATGGCAAGGCGGTGAACCTGCGCGTGGTCGGCCTCGACGCGCTGCTGGCCGGGGCGATGGCGCCGGCGCTGCTGCCGCGGCCCGATGCCAAGGTCGATCGCCTGGCCGTGCTCGACCCCGACGCGCTGTTCCTGAACCCCGCGGCACGCCGGCGCCTCGGCAACGCCAAATCATTGCGCCTGCAAATCGGCTCGCAGACGGCCACGTTTGAGGTTCGGGGCAGCGTCAGCGCCGAAGGGCCACCGCTGGCGGTGCTGGACATCGCCGGCGCGCAGGCCGCCTTCGGCATGCTCGGCCGCATCAGCCGCATCGACGTGCGCCTGCACGCCGGGGCCGAGCGCGACCCGGTGCTGCGCGAACTCGCATTGCCCGCAGGCTTGCGCGCCGCCTCGCCCGACGAGTCGGCACTGCGCGTCTCCAACCTGTCGCGGGCCTACCGCGTCAACCTCACGGTGCTGGCGCTGGTGGCCTTGTTCACCGGCGCGTTCCTGGTGTTCTCCATCCTGTCGCTGTCGGTCGCCAAACGCCTGCCGCAACTGGCGCTGCTGGGGGTGCTGGGCCTGACGGCGCGCGAGCGGCTGCGGCTGGTGCTGATCGAATCGGCCTTGCTCGGCGTCGCGGGCAGCCTGGCCGGCCTGGTCCTGGGCACCGGCCTGGCGCTGCTGGCGCTGCGCCTGCTGGCCGGCGACCTGGGTGGCGCCTATTTCCCCGGGGTGACGCCGACGCTGCACTTCAACATGGCGGCGGCGTGGGTCTATGGCGCGCTCGGGGTTCTTGCGGCGATGGTCGGCGGTTGGCTGCCGGCGCGCAGGGCCCAGCACATCGCCCCGGCGCAGGCCTTGAAAGGGCTGGGCGACGTGTCGACGCGCACCGGCCGGCTCTGGTGGGGGCCGGCGCTGCTGCTGCTGGGCGTCGCGCTGACCCAGGCCCCGGCCATCGCCGAGTTGCCGCTGGCGGCCTATGTGTCGGTGGCCTGCCTGCTGCTGGGCGGCATTGCCTGCGTGCCGGCCGGCGTGGGCCTGCTGCTGCGCTTCGTGCCGCCGCCGAACGATCCGCTTGCGCTGCTGGCGGTCGAGCGCGCGCGCCACCAGCGCCACACCGCGACGATTGCGGTGGCCGGCGTGGTCGCCTCGCTGAGCCTGTCGGTGGCGCTGACGGTGATGGTGGCGAGCTTTCGGGACTCGGTCACGCAGTGGCTCGACAGCGTGCTGCCGGCCGATCTGTATGTTCGCGGCGCCAGCGGCGGGGGCGCGACCGAACGGAATTCTCTGCCCGCCGGGCTGGAGGCCGGCGCGCGCGGTCTGCCCGGCGTGGCGCGGGCCGAGGCCCAGCGCGTCACCCAGGTCCAGCTCGATCCCCGGCGGCCCGCGGTGGCCCTCATTGCGCGCCCGCTGCCCGACCCCGCACGGGCCCTGCCGCTGGTGGGCCAACTGGCACCGGGGCGGCCCGGCCTGATCTCGGCCTATGTCAGCGAAGCGATGCTGAGCCTCTACGGTGCCGCCGTGGGCACGCCACTCGCGTTGCCGTTGCCGAACGGCGCGGTCGAAACGGTGTGGGTTCGCGCGGTCTGGCGCGACTACGCGCGCCAGCACGGCGCGGTGCTGCTGGACGCCGCCGACTACCAGCACCTGACCGGCGATTTGCGCGCCAACGACCTGGCCCTGTGGCTGCAACCGAACGCCGACGCGGACGCGCTGCGGGCCGCCATCGTCACGCTGGCCGGGCCCGCGGCAAAGCTCGAATTCGCCTCCACGGTCGAGATCCGCGCCACCTCGCTGCGCATCTTCGACCGCAGTTTCGCGGTGACCTACTGGCTCCAGGCGGTGGCGATTGCGATCGGGCTGTTCGGCATCGCCGCGAGCTTCTCGGCCCAGGTGCTGGCGCGCAAACGCGAGTTCGGCCTGCTGGCGCATCTGGGGCTGACGCGCCGCCAGGTGTTGACGGTGGTGGCGCTGGAGGGCGCCGTCTGGACCGCCGCCGGCGCCCTGCTCGGCCTGCTGCTCGGCCTGGCGGTCAGCGTGGTGCTGGTCAAGGTCGTCAACCCGCAAAGCTTTCACTGGACCATGGACCTGGCCCTGCCCTGGGGCCGGCTGGCCGGGCTGTGCGCCGCGGTCGTCGCCGCCGGCACGCTGACCGCGTGGCTCGCCGCGCGCGGCGCCGCCACCCGGCAAATGGCCTTGGCGGTGAAAGAGGACTGGTAGCCGCGACGCCGCGAAGCCGCTTGACGATCGGGTTTCATGTGACTATATTGGCACATATGAAATCCGCATGCAACGCCGATGACCTCGATGCGCTGTTCTTCGCGCTGGCCTCCGAGCCGCGCCGGCGCATGCTCGATGTGCTCAAGGCGGAGCCGGGTTGCAACGTGAACCGCGTGTGCGAACATTTCGACGCCGAGATCGGCCGCTTCGCGGTGATGAAGCACCTGGCCACGCTCGAACGCGCCGGCCTGCTGGTGGCCGAGCGTGACGGCCGCGCCAAACGCCTGTGGTTCAACGCGGTGCCGATCCAGTGGGTCCATGAGCGCTGGACCACCGAACTCAGTGCCTACTTTGCCGCGCGCCTGACGCGGCTGAAATATGCCGCTGAAGGCGCCGAGGTGACCCGGCTGCCCCCTCCCCGCCAACCCAAGACGAAAGGACGCCGCCATGCTTAAGCCCAATCAACATTTCACCCCGGCTGCCGACGCCTCGGCCCGAGCGGGAACGGCTCAGCCCGCGGCCGCCACCGAGGCGGTCTTTCGCATCGTCATCGCGGCCGACATCCAGCGCATCTGGCGCGAGCTCACCAAGACCGACGAGGCCCAGGGCGCCGTCTTCAATGCCTGGCTGCACAGCGCCGGACTGGTGCCGGGCGCGCGCATGCAGATGCGCACCGGCAGCGGCAGGCATGTGCTGGTGGTCGGCGAGGTGGTCGAGTACGACCCGCCACACCGCTTCGTGCACACCCACCGCTTCACCCAGCACGACGACCCGGTGTGTCGCGTCGCCTACGAGTTGAAAGAGGTGGCCGGCGGGGTCGAGGTCACGCTGCGGGTGATCGGCATGGCGCCCGGCACGGCCACGGCCAAGAGCATGCGCCAGGGCGGCGACATGATCCTGCGCACGCTCAAGGCGATCGCCGAAACCGGCCGACCGCCGCTGGGCATGCGGCTGATGTACCGGATGTTCGGCCTGATGGAGTTTGTGCTGCCGGCCCGCACCCGCAGCGAAATGTGGCCTCTCTAGATCTACTCAAGCGGAGCCCGCCATGACCGACCCCCAAGCCGCCACCGCCACGCAACTTCGCAACATCGAGGCCCGCACCGGCCAGTCGCTCAGGCAATTGCACAAGCTCATCCAGGACAGCGGCCTGAGCTCGCATGCGCAGCAGCGCGCCATGTTGATGGAGCGTCTGGGCCTGGGCTACGGCGACGCGAACGCATTGGCGCACGCCGCCAAGGCGCTGGCGGCATCGCCTTCCTCCGCGGCACCCGCGGCAGCGGCCGCCGACCGGCTGGACGCCATCTACAGCGGTGCCAAGGCGCATCTGCGGCCGTTGCACGAGCGGCTCACCGCGGCGATCGAGCGCTTCGGCGCCTTTGAGTCAGCACCGAAGAAGACCTATGTCAGTCTGCGCCGCAACAAGCAGTTTGCAACGCTGGGCCCGGCCACCCGGGACAGTCTCGAACTGGGTCTGAACGCGAAGGGCCTGCCCGCCGACGCGCGCCTGAAAGTCATCCCGCCCGGCGGCATGTGCCAGTACAGCGTGCGCATCGGTCAGGCGGCCGAAATCGACGCGGCGCTGCTGGGCTGGCTGCGCAGCGCGTTCGATGCGGCCGGTTGAGAATCGGCGCGGATTGCACGCGCCGCGTCAGCGCGGGTAGTCCAGCTCCAGCGCCTGCTGCAGGCGCCGCGCGACCCGAAGGCTTTCTTTGAGCATGCGGCGGTCGATGTCGTTGAGCGCCGCCGGTTCGACCCGGTTCACCCGATCCGGCGCCGCGCCGGGCTCGGCCATCTGGGCCCGCAGGCGCAGCATCTGCAGGAACTCGAACGCGGCCACCCAGGCCTGGCTCTCGTGCGGCGGCACGTGCAGACTGGGCGCGACCGCTTCAAATCGCTCGCGCGTGCCGGTGTGCGCAACCCCCTGCGCCAACGCATACAGCCGCGCGATGTCGACAAAAATCGCCGTGCCGTTGAGCTTGAGGTCGACCCAGGCGCCGACCTGGTCGGTGTGCGTCTCGATCGCGCCCCACCAGTTCAGCGGCGCGCGGTTGCGCAACGCGTTGTCGGCCATCTGCTTGATGAAGCGCGGCAAGCCGGCCGCCTTGTGTGCGACCAGGGCGCGCAATGGGTCGGCCAGTGCCGCGCAGCCCACCAGCGGCCGCAGGTCGAAGAAGATGCTGGCCTTCAGAAGGTCGGCGGGGTCGCCTCGCTCGATCCAGTGCTCAAAGCGCAGCGCCCACTCGGCCGCCGTCAGGCAACAGTCCGGGTTGCTGGCCATCACGTTGCCCCGGCACAGCGGATAGCCGCAATGGTCCAGCGCCGTGTTGACGCGCAGTGCAAAGGCCAGCCATTGCGGGCGATCGCGGTCGGGTGCGTCACTGGCAAACACCAGGCCGTTGTCCTGGTCGGTCGCGATCGTTTGCTCGCAGCGCCCCTCCGAGCCGAAAGTGACCCAGCAGGCACGGTCCATGTCCACCCCGGCCTCGTGCGCCAGCATCCGCACCAGGTGTTCGGTGAGCACGTCGTTCAGGTGGCTGATGAGCTGCGTCAACTGGCGTGCGGCCAGGCCCTGCAGCAGCAGGTGGCGCGCGAGGCGGCGAATGTCCTGCGCCGCCGCGGCCAGCGCGTCGACATCGCGCGCCGCGCGGATCGCGCCGCCGACACTCTTGAGCGACAGGCGCTGCAGGCCGAACAGGTCGCGCTCCGACACCATGCCGACCACCCGGCCGCCCCGCGTCACCGGCACATGGCGAATCGCGTGGCGCGCCATCAGCAGGGCCGCGTCCTGCGCCGTCTGGGCCACGTCCAGCGTGTGGATCGGCGTGCTCATCACTTGCGCGATCGGCACGCTGAGCGGCAACTGGGCCAGCGTGATGCGCCCGACGACGTCGTGCCGGGTCAGGATGCCGCGCGGCGCGCCGGCGGCGTCGATCACCAGCACCGAGCCGACATGGCGCGCATGCATCAGGGTCAGCGCCTCGGCCAGCGGCGTGTGCGCCGGCACGGCCACCGGCGTCTTGAGCGCCAGGCCGCCCAGCGGCGTTTCGAGCGACTGCTCGGCCAGCGCCGCGCCGCAAGGCGGGCCGGGCAGGGTCGGGGCGACAGGGGTCGGGTCGGTCATGACGGCGTCAGCGCCAGCGTCGACCGCTGCCGCGACGCTGCCAGGCGCGCCGCTCAGCCACCGGGAAACAATCGTTCGTCGGCATCGCGCAGGCGCCGGCTCAGCTCGCGGCCCAGGTTCATCTGAATCAGCACGAACTGTTCCAGGTCTTTTTCGTAGAGCCGCAACAGGTCGGCAGCGCCGATCTCGATCGCCACGCAGTCCTGGCTGGCGCACACCGAGGCGCTGCGCGGCGCCAGGTCGATCAGCGCCATCTCGCCGAAGCAGTCTCCGGCCGCGAGGCGGCGCAGCACGTACGGGCCGTGGCCGGACACTTCTTTCAGCACGTCGACCGCGCCGGACTCGAGCACGAACATCACGTCTCCGGGGTCGCCCTGGCGAAAGAAATAGGCGCCGCGCGCCACCCGCGTGGTGCGCGACAGGCCGAGCAGAAACTCGAGCACGTCGGTGCGGATGGCGCCGAACACGGCCATCTGTTGCAGCATCTGAATGCGCGAGGTGTTCATCGGCTTGGCGCTTGCGCGGCGGGTCGGCCCAGCGGGGTGTGCGACACACTGTACCGGCCTCGGCCCGGTTTGACCACGCCGAGTCTTGTCCAACGAGGTACGCGCCCGCAGCCGCGCCGGCCGCACGCACAATGGCAACCGACTCACCCTCACCCCGCAGGAGCGCCCCATGACCCCGCCCGTGCCTGTGCCTGTGCCTGCGCTTGCGCAACTGCCGCTGTTCCCGCTCCAGTCGGTGCTGTTTCCCGGCGGGCTGCTGCCGCTGCGGATTTTCGAGGTGCGCTACCTCGACATGATCGGGCGCTGCCACCAGGCCGGCACCGCGTTCGGCGTGGTCTGCCTGACCCAGGGCTCCGAAGTGCGCCGGCCGCCCCGGCCGGGCGAGGCGGCCAGCCCCACCGGCGACGGATTTGCCGTCGAGGCGTTTGCGCAGGCCGGCACGCTGGCCCGCATCGACACCCTGGAGCGCCCGCAGCCCGGGCTGATGATGATCCGCTGCACCGGCGCGCAGCGCTTTCGCGTGCTTCGCAGCGAGAAGCGGAAGCACGGGCTGTGGACCGGCGACGTCGAGTTGCTGCCCGCCGACCCGGAGGTGGCCGTGCCCGACGACCTGGCCTTCACCCGCACCGCGCTGCGCCAAATCGTGGCGCGCATCGAACAAGAGGTGGGGCGGCCCACCGACCTGCCGCTTCGGCCGCCCTACCAGTGGAACGACTGCGGCTGGCTGGCCAATCGGTGGTGCGAATTGCTGCCCCTGCAAGCCGAAATGAAGCACCGCTTCATGGTGTTGGACAACCCGCTGCTGCGGCTGGAGCTGGTGGCCGACGCGTTGGGGCAGATGGGGTTCGAGCTGCCGCCCTGACGCGCGCGTCAAGGGCCGACAATCGCAAGCCATGGCCAGGCCCGTTCCCAAGTTGAGTGCCGCCGAGATCGCGCAGGTGATTGCCATTGCGTGGGACGACCGCCCTCCGTTCAACGCGGTGCTGCGCAGCCACGGCCTGTCGCCGGGCCAGGTCGTGCAACTGCTCAAGCGCGAGCTGACACCGAATGCGTTCAAGTTGTGGACCGCGCGCACG
>JAYSVE010000641.1:0-1506 GCA_043718725.1 Methylibium sp. | reverse complement strand
TGGCGATGGTGCGCGAGCTGATAAGCCGCTGCCCCGAGGGTGTCAACTACCGGCCGCTGGTGACGCTGGAACGCGGCGACTTTTCCATCGTGTGCCGCGGCCTGGACGAAAATAGCAACGACGTGGTGATCAAGGTGCTCACCAACACCCCGCTGCACCGCCTGCGCGAGCTGTTCTTGCAGGTGAGCCAGGCCCGCCAGACCGTGACCGACCCGTCGGTCGTGAAGGTCGACAAGGTGTTCGAGGTGGGAACGGGTTTCGAGGCGCGCATCGTGATCATCAGCGAGCTGGCCCATAAGACCACGCTGGCGGCCTTGATCGAGCGCGACTCGAAACGACCGCCGCAGGACCGCACGCTCACGCCCGATCGCATCGGCACCATCCTGCGCCGGCTAGCCGAGGCGCTGGCCGCGCTGCACAAGCTGCCCGACATCCATGCCAAGGCGGTGGGTGAAGCGGGCTACGCGCATGTCATGGGGCCGCTGATGCCGAGCAACGTGTTCTACGACGAGCGCACCGAACGGCCGCAGATCTCGCTCGTGGGGGTGACCAATTTCCTGTGGCACTTTTTCGACCCCGACACGTTTCGGCGCATCGTCAATCCCAGCTGCGGCACCTACATCGCGCCGGAGAAGCTGACGCAAAAAGAAGCCGGCCCGCAGGCCGACCAGTACTTCCTGGGCATGCTGGCGCTGGAAATGCTCGAAGCCGAGCGGGTGTTCGTGCTGGCGCCGGGCGCTCAGCCGATGGCGCCCTCGGCGCTGCTGGCCCATGTCGAGAACAGCACGGTGCCCTGGACCCGGCATGAGCAGCTCAAGAAGCTGCTGTGCCGCCTGCTGGACCCCGATCCGAATCGCCGCTTCGACACCATGGACCAGGTGGCGGCGCAATGGCGCGCACTCGAAGAGCCGAACCGGGTGCTGGCCAAATATTCGTTCCGGCGCTGGGTCGAGCCCGAGGGCGATGCGCGCTTGAGCATTGCCTTCTCAAGGCGCTTCTACGAGCGTTTCTTCAGCGCCGACGCCAGCGTGCGCGCCATCTTCGCCCGCGCCGGCCAGCAGAGGCACGCGGATGCCGATGGCGACGCGCCGACGCTCGACGAGGTGCATCACCGCAAGCTGATTGATTCGCTGAAGGCGGTGCTGAACTACCGCCTGGGCAACGAGCCATCGTCGATCGACAGCCTGATCCCGATGCATCACAACCGCCAGATCACGGGGCCGCATTTCCAGGCGTTCACCGACAGCTTCATCCAGACGCTGAAGGACAGCATGCGCGACGCTACTGACGCCACCGATGCCCAGGGCGACCCGGGCGACCCCGAGGGCATCGTCAACGCCTGGTTGGCCCTGTTCGCACCAGTGATCGATGAGATGGAGCGCCGCGTTTTACCTTGAGCATGCGGATTCCGCGACGCGCGGAAGGGTGTTCATGCGGGCGGGCAGCCCGCAATCATGGTTGCTACCTGCAGAGCCTCGGCGCCGATCGCGCGCAGCAACTCGCCCG
>JAYSVE010000065.1:0-5475 GCA_043718725.1 Methylibium sp. | reverse complement strand
GGACGATGTTCCCGGCCGCGTCGAACTGTGGCTGGACATAGAACCGCGCCGCGCCCTGGCTGTGGTAGCGCAACAGCGGCGTCAGGGTCCAGCGCGGGTCCAGCGGTTTGGCCCAGTCGAGTTGCCAGGTGTGGGCCTTGATTCCGTAACTGTCGCGATAAAAGCGATAGCTGCCGCGCAGTGTCGACCCATCGCCTGCGAGGTGGTGGTTCCAGCGGCCCAGCAGCGCGGCTTGCTTGCGCGCCTCGGGGCGAACATCGAGCGACTTATAGGGATCGCTGTAGAACCCTTCGCCGGCGTTGAGCGTCAGGTTCAACTGGACCAGGTCGCTGCCGGACAGCACCTGCGTGAGCCCGACCAACAAGTCGTCGGCACGCTTTTTTTGCTTGCCGATGTTGTTGACACCGCCGCCGGTGGGCTCGATGGCGTCTTCCGTCGAGGACAGGCCGATGTTCCAGGTGGTGTTGTTGTCGGGGCTGGACCACTTTCCGCCGAGCAAAATCGTGTTCGACAGATAGTCGTTTTCCTTTGAATGGCCCAGCCCGAACGAATAGGACGACCGGTCGAAGTAGCGTGTCACTTTGACCTCTCCGGCGGCGCGTTTTTCGCTCATCACCGAAGCGCTGGAGATGGACGACTGCCAGCGCGGCGTGGCACCGGACACGCTGTCCAGCACCAGCGATCCCTCGACAGACCAGTCGGGGCCGAGTGGCGCCAGCACATAGACCGACGGCGAATTGACGGTGATGCGCTTCAAGCCGGGCTGCGAGTCCCGGTAATGCAGGAACTTGAAGGCAAGCGTCCCCTGTTGCGGTGCGCCCTGCGCCTGGGCAGGCGCCATCCAGACGCCCGGCAGGGCCAGCGCGGCCAGCACGATGGCGCCCCTCGTCGAGGCGCGTGATTCGATCGATGGTTCTTGGCCAGGCGGATTTGTCATGCCGGGGGGTTTCATGTTGTCAGTTGACCGGTTCTGTCATCTTGCCAGCGTGCCCAGCGCATTGATGACGTGGCTTCGAATTGCATGCGGTCGGCGTCCTTGTACCCCTGGTACACGGACCGGACTTTACCGTCCGTACCGACCAACACCGAAGTGGGCATGCCTTTCACGCCGAAGCGCCGCGCGCAATCGTCTTTCGAGCGAGCGGCGAGCGCCACTGTTGCCGCCACCATCGGGCAATGCCAGACCAAGGCGGACCCAGCGGCTTCGACGCAATCGGCCTTGCCTCATGAATGCAACTCGACTACATTGCCACGCTTATCCTTGACCGATCGGTCAATGAATTGTCCAACGTCCGTCTGTCCGGTACCCCGCCGTCAGGAACCCATCATGGTTGACCCCAAGCCCCTTGTTCTGAAGCACCAACAAGGGCCGGTGCTGACGCTGACGCTGAACCGTCCGCAGGCCTTGAACAGTTTCAACGGCGCCATGCACGATGCGCTGCTGGCAGAACTGAAGCAGGCCGCGGCCGATGCCTCGGTGCGCTGCCTGGTGTTGACCGGAGCCGGCCGCGGTTTTTGTGCCGGGCAGGACCTGAGCGACCCCGAAATCGCCCCGGACCTGACCCCGGGTGCCGCCCAAAAGAACATCGGCCAATTGATCGAAGCCCGCTACAAACCCCTGGCGCTGCTGCTGGCCGACTTTCCGGTGCCGGTGCTGGCCGCGGTCAACGGCGTGGCCGCCGGGGCCGGAGCGAACTTCGCCCTGGCCTGCGACATCGTCATCGCCGCCCGGTCGGCGTCGTTCATCCAGGCGTTCTCAAAAATCGGCTTGATCCCCGATGTGGGCGGCACCTGGCTGCTGCCGCGCCTGGTGGGACGGGCCAATGCCTTGGCCCTGGCCCTGCTGGGCGACAAGCTGCCGGCGGAACAGGCCGAACGCATCGGCCTGATCTGGCGCTGTGTCGACGACGCTGCGCTGGCCGAACAAACCCAGGCCACCGCCGAGCGATTGGCGGCGATGCCGGTGCACGCGCTGGCCGAAACCCGCCGGGCGATGGCCAAGTCCGACCGCATGGGTTTTGCCGACGCCTTGAGCATGGAGGCCGAGGTGCAAGGGCGTCTGGGCATGGGCCATGACTACCTCGAAGGCGTGAGCGCGTTTTTTGCCAAGCGCGCCCCGACCTTCAAAGACCGCTGATCGGACCGCAGCGAATGGACTCCGCCCCGTCCGACGCCCAAGCCCTTGCCGAACGGGTGCGCGATGGCATGTTCGTCAAAGACGCTGCGGCCCATTTGCTGGGCATGCGGGTCACTGCTGTCTCGCCCGGGCACGCCAGTGTCGGGATGACCGTCCGAGCCGACATGCTCAACGGTTTTGGCCTGTGCCAGGGCGGCTTGATCGCGACGCTGGCCGACATGGCCTTCGCGTATGCCTGCAACTCCGCCAACGAACTCACGGTCGCATCCGGTTTCGATGTGGACCTGCTGGCCTCCGCCCGCCAGGGTGACAGGCTCACCGCCAACGCCGCCGTGGTGTCGCAGGCCGGTCGGTTGGGGCTGTACGACGTCGACGTGCGCAACCAGGCCGGCGAACGGGTGGCCGTGTTACGCGGGCGCTCATACCGCATCAAGGGCAAGCCGGTCGTCGACTGATCCTCGAGCCGCACATACCACGGAGGCCCGCACCATGCCCGTCAAGAAGCCCCTGCCCGGCGACCTGGAGCCGATCGAAACCGCGAGCCGCGACGAGTTGCAGGCGCTGCAACTGCAACGCCTGCAATGGTCACTGAAGCATTCTTACGACAACGTGGCCCATTACCGTGCCGCGTTCGACCAGCGCGGTCTGCACCCGACCGACCTGAAGTCGTTGAGCGACCTCGCCAAGTTTCCGTTCACGACCAAGCAGGACCTGCGCGCCAACTATCCGTTCGGCATGTTCGCCGTGCCGCGTGAACAGGTGGTGCGGGTGCACGCGTCCTCGGGCACCACCGGCAAGTCCACCGTGGTGGGCTACACCCGGTCCGACATCGACACCTGGGCGCATCTGATGGCGCGCTCGATCCGGGCCTCCGGCGGCAGGCCCGGCGACATCGTGCACGTGGCCTACGGCTACGGCCTGTTCACCGGCGGCCTGGGCGCGCACTACGGCGCCGAGCGCCTGGGCTGCACGGTGATTCCGGTGTCGGGCGGGCAGACCGAAAAGCAGGTTCAGCTCATCAATGATTTCAAACCGCACATCATCATGGTCACGCCCAGCTACATGCAGGTGATCATCGAAGAGTTTCGGCGCCAGGGCCTGGACCCGCGCGCAATGTCGGTGCAGGTCGGCATCTTCGGCGCCGAACCCTGGACCGAAGCGCTGCGCCGTGAAGTGGAGTCCGCGGCCGACATCGATGCGGTGGACATCTACGGTCTGAGCGAAGTGATGGGCCCCGGTGTGGCCAACGAGTGCATCGAGTCCAAGGACGGCCCGGTGGTCTGGGAGGACCATTTCTATCCCGAGATCGTCGACCCCGACACTGGCGAGCTGCTGCCCGAAGGCAGCGAAGGCGAACTGGTGTTCACCACCCTCACCAAGCAGGCGCTGCCGGTGGTGCGCTACCGCACCCGCGACCTGACCCGGTTGCTGCCACCGACCGCGCGCAGCATGCGCCGGATGGGAAAGATCGTCGGGCGCAGCGACGACATGCTGATCATCCGCGGCGTCAATGTGTTCCCGACGCAGGTCGAGGAATTGGTGCTGCAGCACGGCCAACTCGCCGGGCAGTACCAGATCGTCGTCACGCGCGACGGACCGCTGGACGCGATCGAGGTGCGTTGTGAAATGCTGCCAACGTCACAAGGCGTCGATGCCGACGACTGTGCGGGCTGGTTGCAGCATCGCATCAAGTCGATGATCGGTGTCAGCGCAACGGTGCACGTGGGCGCACCGGACTCCATTGAGCGCACCCTGGTCGGCAAGGCGCGGCGCGTGGTCGACAAGCGACCGAAATAATCCTGGAAGGATTCCCCCTCATGTACACCCAAGCGATGGACCTGATGACCAAGGAGGCGCAACCGGCGCAGCCTGTGCGCGGCACCGAAGCGCTGGCCCGCGAAGCCGCCTTCGAGGCCCGCATCGAAGCCGGCGAATTCATCGAGGCCAAGGACTGGATGCCCGAGCACTACCGCAAGACGCTGGTGCGCCAGATCAGTCAGCACGCGCACTCCGAGGTCGTCGGCATGCTGCCCGAAGGCCACTGGATCAGCCGCGCGCCGACCCTCAAGCGCAAGGCCATCCTGCTCGCCAAGGTGCAGGACGAAGCCGGCCACGGCCTGTACCTCTACGCCGCCGCGGAAACGCTGGGCGTGTCGCGCGACGAGTTGACCGATGCACTCCATGCCGGCCGCGCCAAGTACAGCTCGATCTTCAACTACCCGACGTTGAGCTGGGCCGACGTGGGCGTGATCGGCTGGCTGGTCGACGGCGCGGCGATCATGAACCAGGTGCCGCTGTGCCGCTGCTCGTACGGGCCGTACGCCCGCGCGATGGTGCGGGTGTGCAAGGAAGAATCGTTCCACCAGCGCCAGGGTTTCGAGTCGCTGCTGACGATGATGACACGCGGAACCGAGCAGCAGCGCGACATGGTTCAGGACGCGGTGAACCGTTGGTGGTGGCCGTCGCTGATGATGTTCGGGCCGCCCGACGCCGAGTCGACCCACAGCGCCCAGTCGATGCGCTGGGGCATCAAGCGCAACTCCAACGACGAGTTGCGCCAGAAGTTCGTCGACGCCTGCGTGACGCAGGCCAGACCGCTGGGCGTGAGCCTGCCCGACCCGGCCCTGCAATGGAACGAGGCACGCGGCCAGCACGACTTCGGCAGCATCGACTGGACCGAGTTCTGGAACGTGGTCAACGGCCACGGCCCGTGCAACAAGGAGCGCCTCGCGGCGCGCGTCAAGGCCTGGGACGACGGTGCCTGGGTGCGCGATGCCGCGCTGGCGCATGCGGCCAAGCGGGCGAGGCGGGCCGCCAACCCCGGGGAGATTCAATCATGAGCGCCCCAAGGCCGGCCGAGCCGGCCGTCCCCCGAGGGGATTTGAGCAGCCCGGCAAAGCCGGTCCTACTCAAGAGCGCCGAATGGCCGCTGTGGGAGGTGTTCATCCGCAGCAAGAGCGGGCTGGACCACAAGCATTGCGGCAGCCTGCATGCCAGCGATGCCGACATGGCGATCCAACTGGCGCGCGACGTCTACACACGCCGCCAGGAAGGCACCAGCGTGTGGGTGGTGCGCTCCGACCAGATCGTCGCCAGCGACCCCGACACCCGGGACATGTACTTCGAGCCGGCCGAAGACAAGGTCTACCGCCACCCGACGTTCTACAAGCTGCCCGCCGACCTGGACCACATGTGAACGCCCTGAACGCCGACGCGGTGGCCTATGTCCTGCGCATCGCCGACGCCTGCCTGATCCACGGCCAGCGCCTGGCCGAATGGTGCGGCCACGCGCCGGTGCTCGAAGAAGACATTGCGCTGACCAACATCGCCCTCGACCA
>JAYSVE010000640.1:0-1507 GCA_043718725.1 Methylibium sp. | reverse complement strand
GAACGTGCAGGTTCTCGAGGCCGGCAACGATGTCGGGGGCACCTGGCACTGGAACCGCTACCCCGGCGCCCGCTGCGACTCCGAAAGCCATGTTTACGGCTATACCTTCTCGGAAGAGCTGATGCGCGAATGGGAGTGGTCAGAGCGGTTTCCAGAGCAAGCCGAGATCGTGCGTTACGTCAACCACGTGGCCCAGAAATTCGACCTCAAGCGCAACATCCGCTTCAACACGCGCGTGACCACGGCGCGTTACGACGAAGCATCGAACCTTTGGGAAGTGACGACCGAGCAGGGCGAGCACTTCACCGCGCAGTTCCTCATCACCGCAGTGGGTTGCCTGTCCGCTGCCAATGTTCCCAAGATTGCAGGATTGGAGAATTTCAAAGGGCGCTGGCACCATACAGGGCAGTGGCCGAAAGAGGGCGTCGATTTCAGGGGCAAGCGCGTGGGGCAGATCGGCACCGGCTCCACCGGCATCCAGGCCGCACCGGTGATTGCCGAAACAGCTGCGCACCTCACGGTGTTCCAGCGCAGCCCCACCTACAGCGTACCAGCCCGCAATGCGCCGCTGACCTCCGAATTCAAGCAGTACGTGAAAGACAATGCCGCGAAGATCCGCAAAGCCATGCATGCCTCTACCTCGGGCCACCCCTGGGACGCCAGGCCACGCTCAGCGCTCGAGACGCCGCCTGAGGAGCGCCTTGCGCTGTACGAAGCAGCCTGGGCCAAGGGTGGCATCGAGTTTCGCACCACCTTCTCGGATTTGATGCTGAAAAAGGCGGCCAACGACACAGCGGCCGAGTTTGTGCGTGGCAAGATCCGCCAAATTGTCAAAGACCCCGTCACAGCGCACACGTTGTCGTACATCGACCACCCTTACGCCGGTAAGCGCCCGCCGATTGACTCCCACTACTACGAAACCTTCAACCGCGACAACGTCTCGCTGGTCGATGTGCGGGCCGCACCGATCCAGGAGATCACGGCCACCGGCATCCGCACCACCGAGGGCGAATACCCGCTGGACATCATCGTCTTCGCCACTGGTTACGACGGCATCACCGGCCCCTTGTTGCGCATGGATATCCGGGGGTGCGAGGGCAAGTCGCTGGCGCAGGAATGGAAAGACGGCCCGCGTACCTACCTGGGCCTGCAGGTGGCGGGGTTTCCGAACCTGTTCACCATCACGGGGCCAGGCAGCCCCTCTGTGCTGACCAACATGCCGGTGGCGATCGAGCAGCACGCCGAATGGATCGCCGACTGCATCGCGCACATGCGCGGTCAGGGCTTGAAACGCATCGAGACCGACGACGAAACCATGCGCCAATGGCAACAACAAGTGGATACCGCCGCTGCGGCCACGCTGCTTTCCACTGTCGCATCCTCTTGGTACCGGGGGGCCAACGTGCCCGGCAAACCGGTGGTGTTCATGCCCTATGCGGGCGGCATGGCGCGTTACCGGAGAATTTGCGCCGACATTGCCGCCAACAACTATGAAGGTTTCCATCTG
>JAYSVE010000639.1:0-3551 GCA_043718725.1 Methylibium sp. | reverse complement strand
CGATTCAGGCGCGGCCGTGGCGCTGTGGGACATCGACGCCTCGCGGCTTGAGCAGGCGCACGCGGCACTGCAAGCGCTGGGCAGCGTCAGCAGCAGCGTCGTGGAACTCACCGAAGAAGCCTCGGTGCGGCAGGCCACGCAGGCGGCCCTCGCCGCCCATGGCCGGATCGACATCCTGGTCAACAACGCCGGCATCACCGGCGGCAATGCGCCGACCTGGGAGCTGGAGCCCTTGGTGTGGCGGCGCGTGATCGACGTCAACCTCGTCGGCCCGTTCCTGACCTGCCGCGCCGTCGTGCCGCACATGGTGGCCCGGGGCTATGGGCGCATCGTCAACGTGGCCTCGATCGCCGGCAAGGAAGGCAACCCCAACGCATCTCACTACAGCGCGTCCAAGGCCGGGCTGATTGCGTTGACCAAGTCGCTCGGCAAGGAACTGGCCAAGACCGGCGTGCTGGTCAACGCGGTCACCCCGGCGGCGGCCAAGACCGCGATCTTCGATTCGATGAAGCAGGAGCACATCGACTTCATGCTGGGCAAGATTCCGATGGGCCGCTTTCTTCAGGTCGACGAGGTCGCGGCGATGATCGCCTGGCTCGCGTCCGAGGACTGTGCCTTCAGCACCGGCGCGGTGTTCGACATTTCCGGCGGCCGCGCCACGTACTGAGCGCCCCAAGGCCGGCCGGGACCGGCCATTCACCGTGGGGATCAAGGAAAGCGGCAAAGCCACATTTCCTTGAGACCCGACACCCTTCGTTTCAGTGCAGCGGCACGCCGGTCTTGGCCTGAAGTTCCTCGCGGGTCACGCCGCTGGCGATCTCGACGACCTTCAGGCCTTGCGGCGTCACGTCCAGCACGGCCAGGTCGGTGATGATGCGGTTGACCACGCCCACGCCGGTGAGCGGCAGGGTGCAGGCGGGCAGGATCTTCAGGTCGATGCTGCCGTCTTTCTTCTTGGCGACATGCTCCATCAGCACCAGCACGCGCTTGACGCCGGCCACCAGGTCCATCGCGCCGCCCATGCCCTTGACCATCTTGCCGGGGATCATCCAGTTGGCCAGGTCGCCCTTTTCGCTGACCTGCATGGCGCCCAGGATGCTCAGGTTGATCTTGCCGGCGCGGATCATCCCGAACGACTGCTCAGAGCCGAAGATCGACGAGCCGGGGATGGTCGTGACGGTCTGCTTGCCGGCGTTGATGAGGTCGGCGTCGACCTCGTCCTCGGTCGGAAACGGGCCGATGCCCAGCATGCCGTTTTCGCTTTGCAGCCAGACCTCGATGTCGCTGCGCACATGGTTGGCGACCATGGTCGGCAGGCCGATGCCCAGGTTCACATAAAAGCCGTCCTGCAACTCCTGTGCCGCGCGGGCGGCCATTTGATCGTGTGTCCAGGCCATGGTGGGAATCCTTGGGAGAAATGGTGTGTGGGTGGCTCACGCCACCGTCGAGGGTTGAGCGGTAATGGTTCTCTTTTCGATCCGCTTTTCCGGGTTCTTGTTGACCACGATACGGTGCACATAGATGCCCGGCAGATGCACGGCGTCAGGGTCGAAGCTGCCGGTCTCGACGATCTCTTCAACCTCGACCACGGTGATCTTGCCGGCCATCGCCACGGCCGGGTTGAAGTTGCGCGCAGTGCGCCGGAAGATCAGGTTGCCCGAAGGGTCGGCCTTCCAGGCCTTGACCAGCGAAACCTCGGGCACCAGCGCATGTTCCATCACGTAGAGCTGGCCATCGAACTCGCGGGTTTCCTTGCCCTCGGCCACCAGTGTGCCCACGCCGGTGCGGGTGAAGAACGCCGGAATCCCGGCGCCACCGGCGCGCAGCTTCTCGGCCAGGGTGCCCTGCGGGGTGAACTCCAGCTCAAGCTCGCCGGCCAGGTACTGGCGCTCGAACTCCTTGTTCTCGCCGACGTAGCTGGAAACCATGCGCTTGATCTGGCGCGTCTCCAGCAGCAGGCCCAGGCCGAAACCGTCGACCCCGGCGTTGTTGGAGATCACCGTCAGGTTCGTCACGCCGCTGTCGCGAAGTGCCGCGATCAATGCCTCGGGAATGCCGCACAAGCCAAAGCCGCCGACGGCCAGCAGTTGTCCGTCACGGACGATGCCCTTGAGGGCCTCGTCCGCACTGGGGAACACCTTCTTCATACACGGTCTCCTTAACTGCACCCCAAGGCCGGCCAAGGCCAGCCGTCCCCCGCGGGGATCAGAGAAAGTGGCCAAGCCACATTTCCCTGAGACTTCCAGGCGCGCAGCGTACTACGTCCGTGACCCGAGGGGCGTTACGTAGAATTGCCTAAACACCGGGCAGCGCATGACCGACACCACGCAGATTCAGGAGTTCCTCGACCGGGTCGCGGCCGACATCGTCAAGCGCCTGCACCTGCAGGTCACCCGGGTTGCCAAGGGCGAGGTGACCCTGTTGATGCCGGTGTCCGAGGCGCTGATTCACGCCGGGGGCATGGTCTGCGGCCAGGCCATTCTGGCGGCGGCCGACACCGCGATGCTGCTGGCGATGGTGGCGCAGTTGGGTGAATACCGGCCGATGACCACGGTCCAGCTCCAGACCAGTTTCGTGCGCCCCGTGGCGCGCGGCACGACGGCGCTGACCGTCATCGGCCGGGTGCTGCGCCCGGGCAAGACCCTGAGCTACGGTGAGGTTCACCTCAACCTGCCCGACGGCAAGCTCGCGGCCCACGCCACCACGACCTACGCACTGCTTTGAAGGCGCCCGCCGCCGATGCGCCACTCGACTACCGCGCCGCCTTCGAGCTGGCGCCGATCGGTCTGGTGCTGTCGCGCAACCGCCTGATGCTGGACTGCAACCAGCAGCTCGCCGACATGTTCGGAACGTGCCGCGAAACGCTGCTGGGCCAAAGCTTCGAGCGGCTCTACCCGACCCTTGCCGAGTTCGAACGCACCGGCGCACGCATTGCCGCCAGCCTGAACGCCAACGGCTGGTACGCCGACGAGCGCGTGATGAAACGCGTCGACGGGCCGAGGCGTGGAGAACTGTTCTGGTGCCATGTGTCGGGTCGCGCACTCGACCCGCTGCTGCCCCATGCGGCCGGCATCTGGAGCTTCGAAGATCTGTCGCCACGGCGCCAGCTCGGCGTCGTGATGACCCCGCGCGAGCGCGAAATCGCCGCGTTGCTGATCACCGGCTTGACCAGCAAGCAGATCGGGCGCGGCCTGTTGATCAGCCCGCGCACGGTTGACGTGTACCGCACCCGCCTGATGCGCAAGTTCGGCGCCGCGAACAGCACCGAACTGGTCCAGAAGCTGCTCGCCGGCTGATCACTCGACCAGTTTGCGCAACCAGTCCGGCAGGGGCACCGACCGCTGTTTGGGGAAGTCCACCCACACGGTCTTGGCACCCCCCGACGCGCAGATCATTCCCGGCGCGTCGATGCGCTCCAGCGTGATGAAGGTGTTGAAGCTGCTGCGTCCCGGGTCGGCCACGTAGTGTTTGGCGAGGACGTCGCCCGGATACTCGAGCTGCTTGATGAAGTTGCAAAAGGTGTTGACGATCACCGCGCCCTCGCCCTGGCG
>JAYSVE010000638.1:0-1509 GCA_043718725.1 Methylibium sp. | reverse complement strand
GAGGTGATGGCGGTCACCGGACCGACCGCTGCTGCGCAGTTGATGCTGAGCACGGACACCAGGTTGGGCAGGTTGAGCAAGAAGGCCTCGGGCACCTTGCGCACCGAGAACAGCGGCCGGTTGGCGCAGGCCAGCGAGCCGAAGGCGCTGGCGCGCCGACCCGACAAAGTGGTACCGGTCATCGAGGCCTTGAGGTCGCCGCCGGCGAGCGCCAGGTTGCGCAGCGCGCGCCAGTCGCGGCCGGCGTTCTGCGCCTTGAGCAGTGCGGCGATGCCGGCCACGTGCGGCGCGGCCATCGAGGTGCCGCTGGCACCCTGGTAGCCGTTGAACGGCGTCGTGCTGGTGATGTTCACGCCCGGTGCGCCGATGTGCACCGTGCGCCGCCCAAAGTCGGAGAACGAGGACAGCAAGTCGTTGTGATCGGTGGCGGCGACGGCCAACACGTTGGGCAGATCGTAGTTCGCCGGGTAGAACTGGTTGCTGTCGTTGTCGAGGCCGAAATTGCCGGCTGCAGCGACGAACAGGATGTCGCGCTGCGCGGCGATCGCCTCGCGCAAGGTCGCCGAGGCTGCGCCCAGGCCGCCGTAGCTGTTGTTGGTGGCCACGATGTTGACGCCGCGCGCCTTCAGGGCCCGCGCGTACTCCAGGCACTCCACCGCCTTGTCGACCGTGCCGTTGCCGGCGGCGTCGAGAAACTTGCAAGGCAGCAGCTTGACGCGCCAGTTCACGCCCACCACGCCCAGGCTGTTGTTGCCCACTGCGCCGATGGTGCCGGCCACGTGGGTACCGTGACCGTTGTCGTCCATCGGATTGGTGTTGCCGTTGAGCACATCGATGCCGTTGACATCGTCGATGTAGCCGTTGCCGTCGTCGTCGATGCCGTTGCCCGGGATCTCGCCCGGGTTGACCCAGACATTGGCGGCCAGGTCCTGGTGCGTGGTGTCGATGCCGGTGTCGATGACCATCACGACCAGGCTCGCATCGCCGGTGGCCAGGTCCCAGGCCTGCGGTGCGCGGATGTCCGCGCCGGGCGTGCCCAGCGACTGCCCGTTGTTGTTCATGTTCCAGAGCAGGTTGAAGGCCGGCTCGTTGGGTGTGAGCATGGCCTTCAAGATGTAGTTGGGCTCCGCGTAGTCCACCAGACCGCTGGCCTGGTAGCGAGCCATCGCCTGCTCGACGGTCGATGCCGGCGAGATCTGCAGCAAATGCACGCCGGTGCGCGGCAAATGGCGCAGCTTGACATTGCCTTCCCGCGCATTGAACGCATCACGCTGCGTCGAGGAGACCGAGGCCTTGAACCGCACCAGCATCTGGACTTCGTTGGCGTCCTTGAATTTCTTCGGAAACTTCGGGCCCATCGTCGACAAGTCCCCGAAGATGCCTGCTGTGGCGGGCAGCACCCACGGCACAAGCGTCAGAGCAGCCAGCATTGGAAACAGCGACAACGCGCGTCTAGCTCGGTTCATTTCACTTCCCTTTAAAAGGGGCGCCGGCCCCCGCCCCGATTCC
>JAYSVE010000637.1:0-1513 GCA_043718725.1 Methylibium sp. | reverse complement strand
CGGTGACGGTCACCGGCATCGCCAAGGGCGCGGGCATGATCCGCCCGAACATGGCGACCATGCTGGGATTCATCGCCACCGACGCGGTGATCGCGCCGCACCTGATGCAAGAACTGCTGCGCGAAGCGGCCGACCGTTCCTTCAACCGCATCACGATCGACGGCGACACCTCGACCAACGATTCGCTGCTGCTGATGGCCACCCACCAGGCCGGCCATGCGGCCATCACCCAGCTCGAATCCAGCGACGGCGCGCTGCTGCGCAAGGCCGTGATCGAGGTGGCGCAACAACTTGCGCAGGCGATCGTTCGCGACGGCGAGGGCGCGACCAAATTCATCACCGTGCGCGTCGACGGCGGCAAGACCAAGGAAGAGTGTCGCCTGGTGGCGTACGCCATCGCCCACTCGCCGCTCGTGAAGACGGCTTTCTTTGCCAGCGACCCCAACCTCGGCCGCATCCTCGCGGCCGTCGGCTATGCCGGCATCAATGACCTGGACCAGACCACCATCGACCTGTTTCTGGACGATGTGCATGTGGCCCAAAGCGGCGGTCGCAACCCGTTGTACCGTGAAGAAGACGGCCAGCGCGTGATGAAGCAAAGCGAGATCACCGTGCGTGTCGACCTGCATCGCGGCCCTGCCCATGCCACCGTGTGGACCTGCGACCTGAGCTGCGACTACGTCAAGATCAACGCCGACTACCGGAGTTGACACGGTGGCCCGCGGCCGCCTCATCAATGCGGTGGACGCGCCGCCACGAACCCGGGGCAACCGCGCTTGCGCGCCATGCGTCGGCGCTGCTAGGATTCTTGCTTGACATCACCGAACAGAGTTCCCATGAACGCGCCCCACACCAGCCTCGAACTCACCGCAGACCGCGGTGTGCTGGCTGCCGGCGCGTCTTGGCGGGGCAGCGCAATCCCGCCCGGCCTCATGGCAGTCGATTCAACGCGACGCGGCTGCCCAGCCTGCGTTGATGCGGTCCATCCGGCCTGCCTCGGTGGCATTTCGAACCCTCTGTTCGCGCCGGTATTTGCCGGTTTCTAGCCCTCTCAGCATCGGCTTCGACCCGAAGCTCCGCTGAGAAATCAGCGGAAAAGGATGTTGGCCTCCTGTCTCCGCTGCCCTGAGTCCCAGGACTCGATCGGGCGCCCACAAGGCACCCGCACAGAGAACAAGAAAGAGGTGGGCCACGATGAAAACGCGGCTTCTCGAACTGAAAGACAAATGGCTGGCAGGCATCGCCTTGCCAGCCGGCGACCTGCTTCGCGACGCCACCTACCGGCGGCTGTGGACCTCGATCCTGATCAGCTCGTTCGGCGGGCAGGTGACGATGCTCGCGCTGCCGCTGACGGCCGCGGTGCTGCTGCACGCCAGCCCGACGCAAATGGGCCTGCTGACGGCAATGGAGATCCTGCCCTTCGTGCTGTTCTCGCTGCCCTCGGGCGTGTGGCTGGACCGGGTGCGCAAGCTGCCGGTCTACATCGTCGGTGAAGTGGTGCTTGCCGGCGTGG
>JAYSVE010000636.1:0-3565 GCA_043718725.1 Methylibium sp. | reverse complement strand
GGTCCTCGAACAGCGCCAGCCCTTCTTCGAGGTTGAGCTGGATCACGTTGACGCCGCGTTGCGCGCAGGCCAGCACGTTGGCGTCGGCGATCTCGATGCCGTAGCCGGTGCATCGGCGCTGCCGCATCAGGTGAGCCAGCAGCTCGCCGTCGCCGCAGCCCAGGTCGAGCACGCGCGCGCCAGTCGGCACCATCTCGGCAATCAGCTCCATGTCGCGGCGCTCAGACATGCGCCAGCTCCACCGCGATGTTGTCGAAACAAGCCTTCAGCACACCGTGGTAGCGCGCATCGTCGAGCAGGAACGCGTCGTGCCCGTGCGGCGCGGCGATCTCGGCGTAGCTCACGTCGCGCCTGTTGTCCAGCAGCGCCTTGACGATCTCGCGCGAGCGCGCCGGCGGAAAGCGCCAGTCGGTCGTGAAGCTGATGAGCTGGAATTTGCAGCGGGCCGCGGCCAATGCGGCGCTCAGGTCGCCGCCATGCTCAAGTGCCGGGTCGAAGTAGTCGAGCGCGCGGGTGATCAGCAGGTAGGTGTTGGCGTCGAAATACTCGCTGAACTTGTCGCCCTGGTGGCGCAGGTAGCTCTCGATCTGGAACTCCACCGCCTGGGTGCTGTAGTTCAACGCGCCGTTCTTCAGCTCACGGCCGAACTTGGCCTCCATCGCGTCGTCGCTGAGGTAGGTGATGTGGCCGATCATGCGGGCCACACGCAGGCCGCGGCGCGGCAAGGTCTGGTGCTGGTAGTAGTGGCCGCCGTGGAAGTCGGGGTCGGTGACGATGGCGCGGCGCGCCACTTCGTTGAAGGCGATGTTCTGCGCCGACAGGTTGGGCGCGGTGGCCACGGCGATGCAGTGGCGCAGCCGCTCGGGATAGCGCAGCGACCAGCTCAGCGCCTGCATGCCCCCCAGGCTGCCACCCAGCACCGCGGCCAGCGTGGTGATGCCCAGGCCGTCCATCAGGCGGGCTTGCGCGTCGACCCAGTCTTCGACGGTGACGACGGGGAAGTCGGCCCCGTACACCTTGCCGGTGTCGGGGTGCGGGTGCATCGGCCCGGTCGAGCCGAAACACGAGCCCGGGTTGTTGACGCCGATGACGAAGAAGCGGTTGGTGTCCAGCGGCTTGCCGGGGCCGATGAGGTTGTCCCACCAGCCCTCACTCTTGTCCTGGCCCGCGTAGGTGCCGGCCACATGGTGGCTGGCGTTGAGCGCGTGGCACACCAGCACGGCGTTCGAGCGCTCGGCATTGAGCGTGCCATAGGTCTCGTAGACCAAGGTGTAGTCGCGCAACCGCGAGCCGCTCCGAAGGGCCAGCGGTGGCGCGAAATGCATGGACTGCGGCTGAACCTGACCGACCGAACTCATGGTGGACCCAAAAGAAAACCCGATGCCGCGAAAGCGGGACACCGGGTGTGCGTCCTGTCTTTAGCGGCATTTTTAAAGCGCCCGCAAGCCGGAGCAAATCAGCGCTGCGGGCGAGTATAACGAGCCAGGCCCTGCCACCGCGGGCCGCCCGGGCGAGTGGCGCCCGAAAGGAAAGAGCATGCCCAACCCGACGCACGGTCCCTGGTTCGAAGGCTTCGAGGCCCAGCACTTCCGGGTCGGTGGGCAGGACATCTTCGCCCGCACCGGCGGGCGCAAAGAGGGCCCGCCGGTGCTGCTGCTGCACGGCTTCCCGCAGACCCACGTGATGTGGCACCGGGTCGCGCGAACCTTGGCCGAGCGCTGCTTCGTGGTCGTGCCCGACCTGCGTGGCTACGGCGATTCGTCCAAGCCTGCCGGTGGGGCTGACCACGCCAACTACAGCAAGCGGGCGCTGGCGCTGGACATGGCCTTGCTGATGAGCCAGCTCGGTCAGACGCGCTTTGCCCTGGTCGGTCACGACCGCGGCGGCCGGGTGGCGCACCGGCTGGCACTCGACCATAGCCAGCGTGTCAGCTCGCTGTGCGTGATCGACATCGCCCCGACGCTGGACATGTATGAGGCGACGAGCATGCAGTTCGCCAGCGCGTACTACCACTGGTTCCACCTGATCCAGCCGGCGCCCTTGCCCGAACGCATGATCGGCGCCGACCCGAAGTTCTATCTGCACTGGACCCTGGGCGGCTGGGGCGCGAGCGGGCTGGGCCACATCGAGCCGGCCGCGCTGGCCGACTACGAGCGCTGCTTCTGCCGGCCCGAGGCCATCCACGCCGCCTGCGAGGACTACCGCGCCGCCGCCGGCATCGACCTGGAACACGACCGGGCCTCGCGGGCCGCGGGCCAAAAGCTGGCTTGCGACACGCTGGTGTTGTGGGCCGGGCGCGGCGTCGTGCAGCGTCTGTTCAAGCCGCTCGAACTCTGGCAGGCACAGTGCTCGGGCAGGGTCACCGGCGAGGCGTTGCCCGGTGGTCACTTCTTGCCTGAAGAATTGCCCGGTGCGACGGCGGCTGCGATCGCCGCCCAACTGCAAGCCACTTGAACCCGATGCGCGGGCGCCGCCAAGCCGCGGTGCGGGCCGACTACGCGGGGGGTGCGGTGTCGATGAAACTTTGCCGCGCGGCGAGCTTGTCGTGCAGGCGCTTGAGGCGCGGGTACGGCGTGCGCCAGTCGATCGCCGCGAAGCGGAAGTCCAGGTAACTCAACGCGCAGACGACCGCGATGTCGCCCAGCGACATGTGGGTGCCGGTGCACCATTGCCGCTCTCCGAGGCCGGCGTTCATGGCCGCCAACGAGGCATGGACCTTGCCCATCTGCCGCTCGATCCACGCGTCGCAACGCTGCGCCTCGGTGCGGCCGGCCCAGGTCTGCTCCAGGCGCACCAGAATGGCGGCGTCGATCAGGCCGTCGCCCAGGGCTTCCCAGGTGCGCACTTCGGTGCGCTCGCGACTGGCCTCGGGAATGAGCCGGTTGACCGGCGAGCGGGTGTCGAGGTATTCGACGATGACGCGCGAATCGAAGACCGCTTCGCCACCCTCCAACACCAGGCAGGGCACCTTGCCCAGCGGGTTGGACTTCAGAATCGCGTCGCTGCTCCAGACGTCTTCCAGCACGAACTGGAAATCGAGTTTTTTCTCGGCCATGACGATGCGAACCTTGCGAACATAGGGACTGGTGAGCGCACCGATGAGTTTCATGGAAGTGTGTGGTTGTCCCTGATACAAACGATTCTAGCGAACGCCCGAATGGCGCCGATGGTAGAGTTTGATCACAGGGAGCGCACCCGCCGCGGATGCAGGCTGGGCACAGATCAACATGAGTCCATCCACCTTCACCGGCCAATCGACGCGGCCTCGTTTGTCTGTCGGCTCGTCAGAACCGCGCGAACACCTTCTCGACCTGCGCTTCACCGGTTCGGGCAGCGAGTATTTCCGCATCTGGATCGTCAACCTGCTGTTGATGCTGGTGACCTTGAGCCTGTACTACCCGTGGGCCAAGGTGCGCAAGTTGCGCTACTTCTATGGCAACACCCTGGTCGACGGAAAACCGCTGGACTTCCATGGCAAGCCCTCGAAGATGCTGCGCGGCTACCTGCTGGTGGGCCTGCTCGCGTTGCTCTATTCGGTGGCGGGCAAGTTCTCGCCGGTGGCTGG
>JAYSVE010000635.1:0-1515 GCA_043718725.1 Methylibium sp. | reverse complement strand
CTTTCAGCAGCGCGGCCAGACCGGCTGCGCCGGCCCCTTCCACCAGTGTTTTTTCAATCTCCAGCAGCATCACGATGGCCTGTTCGATGTCGCCTTCGTCCACCAGCACCAGGTCGTCCACCAGGCGTTTGACGATGTCGCGTGTGATGAGCCCCGGCTGGCCGACGGCGATGCCTTCGGCGATGGTGCTGGAGCCTTGCGGGTGAGCCGTGCCTTTGACCGCGTTGACCATGGCCGGGAAGCGCGCGCTCTGCACGCCCACGATCTGCATGCCGGGTTTGATGGCGCGTGCGGCGGTGGCGATGCCGCTGATCAGGCCACCGCCGCCCACCGCGATGACGAGGGTGTCCAGGCTGGGCTGCTGGCGCAGCATTTCCAGCGCGATGGTGCCCTGGCCGGCGATCACGTCGGCGTCGTCGAAGGGGTGCACGAAGTGCAGCTGTTCTTCCTGGGCGAGCAGCAGCGCGTGGTCACGCGCGGCGTCAAACCCTTCGCCGTGCAACACCACTTCAGCGCCAAAACCGCGTGTGCGTTCCACCTTCACCATCGGCGTGGTGACCGGCATCACGATCACGGCGCGCAAACCCAGCCGCTGGGCATGGTGCGCCACGCCTTGGGCGTGGTTGCCGGCGCTGGCGGCGATGACGCCGCTTATTTTTTTACCGCTGACCACCAGCGTGCTCAGCTTGTTCAGCGCACCCCGCTCTTTGAACGAGGCCGTGAACTGCAGGTTTTCGAACTTCAGGAAAACCTGGGCGCCGGTGATCTGCGACAGCGTTTTGCTTTCGACACACGGTGTTTCCAGCACCTGGCCGGCCAGCCGCCGTTCAGCGGCGTGGATGTCGGACAGGGTGATGGGCATGGGGGCTTTGCATGGCGCCTTCCCTTCAAGGGGGAAGGGCGTCAATCAATTCAAGCGGTGCCGCCGACCGTGATCTTGTCGATGCGCAGCGTCGGCTGGCCCACGCCCACCGGCACGCTCTGGCCTTCTTTGCCACACACACCCACGCCGGGGTCGAGCGCCAGGTCGTTGCCGATCATGCTGACGCGGTTCATCGCATCGGGCCCGTTGCCGACGAGCGTGGCGCCTTTCACCGGGTACAGCACCTTGCCGTTTTCGACCCAGAAAGCTTCGCTGGCCGAGAACACGAACTTGCCGCTCGTGATGTCCACCTGGCCACCGCCAAAGTTGGTGGCATACAGGCCGCGTTTGATGCTGGCGATGATTTCTTCTTTGGTCTTCGTGCCGTTCAGCATGTAGGTGTTGGTCATGCGCGGCATCGGCACGCTGGCGTAACTTTCGCGGCGGCCGTTGCCGGTGGGTTTCACGCCCATCAGGCGCGCGTTCATGCTGTCCTGGATGTAACCCTTCAGGATGCCGTCTTCAATCAGCACGTTGCGCTGCGTGGGGTGGCCTTCGTCGTCCACGTTCAGGCTGCCGCGACGGTCGGGGATGGTGCCGTCGTCCAGCACCGTCACGCCCTTGGCGGCCACACGCTGGCCGATGCGGCCGGC
>JAYSVE010000634.1:0-1515 GCA_043718725.1 Methylibium sp. | reverse complement strand
TGTTGCGCATGAGCTGGCCGGTGCTGCTGGTGGTGACCTTGCTGGCGCTGATGGTGTGGCCGTGGGTCAACCAGCGAAGCGAGGAGTTGCGCGAGCGTTTCGAGCGCCGCTCGGACGTGGCGCGCGTCGCCCCCGGCCAGTTCCAGACCTCCCGCGACGGGCGGCGGGTGTTCTTCATCGAACGCGACTCGCAGGACAGCGGCATCGGCCGCAATGTGTTCATTCTGTCGAAACTGGGCGACACCGAATCGGTGACCACGGCACGCGCCGGGCGCACCGAAATGGTCGGCGACGATCGCTTCCTGATTCTCGACCGCGGCCAGCGCAACGAGCAGGACCTGCGCAATGGCGGCAAGACCTTGTCGCGCTTCGAGTCGTTCACGGCGCAGGCCGGCGAACGCGTCATCAGCAGCGTCGACGACCCGCCACCGAAGGCGCGGACCAGCCTCGAACTGGTGCGCCAACCCAGCCCGCGCCATCAGGGCGAGCTGGTGTGGCGGCTCGGCCTGGTGCTGGGCAGCGCCAACCTGCTGTTGCTGGGCATCGGCCTGTCGGCGTCGAACCCACGCCGCGCGAGCAACTGGAACCTGTTGTTCGCGCTGCTGACCTTTGTCGTGTACTACAACTTCATCAACTTGTCCCAGGCCTGGGTGGCTGGCGGCAAACTCGGCATGGGTTCGGCGCTGTTGCTGGCCCACGGCGGCGCCTTCCTCGTCGCGATGGCGCTGTTGTGGTGGCGCGAGTCCGGCAACAGCCGGCACCTGGGCTGGCTTGTACGCCGCGGTCGCGCCGCCAGGGCAGCCGCATGAAGACGGTGCGGCGGCTGTTCTACAAGGACATCGTCGCGTCGGTCGTGTTTGTCGCGCTGGCGTTTCTTTCGCTGTTTTTCTTCATCGATTTCGTCGACGAAATGGGCGAGGTCAACGCCCGCGGCTACACCGCGTTTCATGCCGCGCTCTATTCGCTGCTGCTGGTGCCGGGCCACCTGTACGAGCTGTCGCCCATCGCCGTGCTGATCGGCACGATCTACGCGCTGTCGCGGCTGGCCCAATCGTCCGAATACACGATCCTGCGCACCGGGGGATTGGGGCCCGGACGCGCCCTGACACTGCTCGCGAGCTTGGGCCTGGGCTTCGCGGTGTTCACCTTCGTGGTCGGTGACCACCTGGCCCCGTTGAGCGAGCGCTACGCCAGCGAAGTCCAGGCCAGGTACAAGGGGAGCCTGCGGGCTGGCCGCACCGGCGCATGGTTGAAGGACCACGCTTCGACGCCCGAAGGCGAGCGCAGCTACGCCGTCAACGTCGGCTCGGCGACCGCCAATTCCGTTCTTCATGACATTCGAATCTTTGAATTCAATGCCGACGGGCGCCTGCTGCGGCGCATCGCCGCCGACACGGCCGTCGTGCAGGACAACGCCACCTGGGCGCTGACCGGCGTCGGTGTCACCCACTGGACGAGCGACTCGGCACCCGCGGCCGCGCCACGGGCGCGCGAGGAACGGCTGGCCCGCCTGGA
>JAYSVE010000633.1:0-1515 GCA_043718725.1 Methylibium sp. | reverse complement strand
GATGCTGATGCTCGACCCGCGGCCCGAACTGGGCAACATGGTGCGCATGGTCGAAGAGGGCTTCTGCTTGTCGGAGGCCAGCAACATGCCGGCGATGCTGGAGCTGCGCATCCGCGCCTGCCATGTGCGCGGCAGCTTTGAATGCAAGGACAACGTCGCGCCGGCGCTGTCGACCAAACACCTGATCGCCGAACCCGCGGCGTTTGATTACGCGCGGCTGGCGCATCCGCCGGTGACCTTCGGGCACGAGAAGCTGAAGATCTCGCAGCGCATTCCGGCGGCGCGCAAGTACATCAGCGAACACCGGCTCAACGAATCTTTCGATGGCAAGCACCGCGATGTCGGGCTGATCGTGCAAGGCGGCCTGTACAACACGCTGCTGCGCGGCTTGCAGCAACTGGGCCTGGCCGATGCTTTCGGCGCCAGCGACCTGCCGATCCTCGCGCTCAACGTCACCTACCCGTTGGTGCCCGATGAAATATCGAGCTTCTGCGTGGGCAAGAGTGCGGTGCTGGTGCTCGAAGAAGGCACGCCCGAGTACATCGAGCACGACATCCTGGCAGTACTGCATCGGCTAGATGTGCAGACGCCGTTGCACGGCAAGGACATGCTGCAGGCGGCGGGCGAATACAGCGTGGAGCTGATCACATCGGGCCTCGCCCAGTTCGTCGCGCGCTACCTGCCGCAGTGCTCGGTGGCGCCCGCCACCGACTGGCTGGCCGGCAACGCGCAACGCCGCGCCGCGGTGGCGCGGCAGCTCGGTGGCCCGCTGCCGGCCAGGCCGCCGGGGTTTTGCGTCGGCTGCCCCGAGCGGCCGGTGTTCGCCGCGCTCAAGCTGGCCCAGCAGGACGTCGGCCCGGTGCACATCTCGGCCGACATCGGCTGCCATGCGCTGGCCACCTTCGAGCCGTTTTCCAGCGGCCATTCGATCCTGGGCTATGGCATGAGCCTGGCCAGCAGCGCTGGTGTGGCGCCGATGATGAACCGGCGCGTGCTGGCCATCATGGGCGACGGTGGCTTCTGGCACAACGGCCTGCTGACGGGCGTGCAGTCGTCGCTGTTCAACGGCGACGACTCGGTGCTGCTGATCATGAAAAACGGCTACACCTCGGCCACCGGCACGCAGGACATCATCTCGACGCCTGACGATGAAGTGAAGGCCAGCGCGCCCGACAAACACCAGAGCCTGGTGCACCGCAACACCACGATCGAATCCACGCTCACCGGGCTGGGGGTCAAGTGGATGCGCACGGTGCACACCTACAAGGTGGCCGAGATGCGCCAAGTTTTGCAAGAGGCCTTCACCACCGAGTTCAGCGGCCTGAAGGTCATCATCGCCGAGGGCGAATGCCAGCTTGAGCGCCAGCGCCGCATCAAGCCGTGGATGGCGGGCTTGCTGAAGGCGGGCAAGCGCGTGGTGCGCGTGAAGTACGGCGTCGACGAAGACGTGTGCACCGGCGACCACGCCTGCATTCGGCTGTCGGGCTGCCCGACCTTGACCTTGAAGGACAACCC
>JAYSVE010000632.1:0-3567 GCA_043718725.1 Methylibium sp. | reverse complement strand
ACGCTGGCGCACTGGCGCGGCCTGGCCTACCCCGAACTCGCGTTCGAGATCCTGTCGCTCTTCATCGACGACATCGCGCCGGGCGATCTGCGCGCACTGGCCGCGGCGACCTACACCGAAGCCGTCTTCGGCACCGCGCAAATCACGCCGCTCAAGCCACTCGAACCCGGCCTGTGCCTTCAAGCCCTGTCCAACGGCCCCACGCTGGCATTCAAGGACATGGCGATGCAGTTGCTGGGGCGGCTGTTCGAATACGAGCTGGCGCGTCGCGGCCGCACCCTCAACATCCTGGGCGCGACCTCGGGCGACACCGGCAGCGCCGCCGAATACGCGATGCGCGGCAAGGTCGGCGTCAAGGTTTTCATGCTGTCGCCGCAGGGCCGCATGAGCCCGTTCCAGCAGGCGCAGATGTTCAGCCTGCAAGACGCCAACATCCACAACATCGCGGTGCAGGGTGTGTTCGACGATTGCCAGGACATCGTCAAGGCGGTTTCCAACGACCTGGCGTTCAAGCGCGAACACCACATCGGCACGGTCAACTCCATCAACTGGGCGCGCCTGCTGGCGCAGGTGGTCTACTACTTTGCCGGCTACTTTCAGGCCACTCGCAACAACGCCGAACAGGTCAGCTTCGCGGTGCCATCCGGCAATTTCGGCAACGTCTGCGCCGGTCACGTGGCGCGCATGATGGGCCTGCCGATCCGGCGTCTGGTGCTCGCCACCAACGAGAACAACGTGCTCGACGAGTTCTTTCGCACCGGCACCTACCGGGTGCGCGGCAGCGCGGAAACGCTTGAGACCTCCAGCCCGTCGATGGACATCTCCAAGGCGTCGAACTTCGAGCGCTTTGTGTTCGACCTGCTGGGTCGGGATGCGGCGCGCACGCGCGAGCTGTTCGAGCGCGACGTCGAGCAGCGCGGCGCATTCACCCTCCATCGCCAGGAATTCGCGCGCATCGCGGGCTTCGGTTTCGTCTCCGGCAGCAGCACGCACGCCGACCGCCTGGCCAGCATTGCCGACACCTGGCAGCGCTTCGGCGTGATGATCGACACCCACACCGCCGATGGCCTCAACGTCGCGCGCCAGCACCTTGTTCCCGGTGAGACGATGATCGTGTTGGAGACGGCCTTGCCTGCCAAGTTCGCCGAAGCGATTCGCGAGGCCATCGGCCGCGAACCGGAGCGCCCCAAGGCGCTGGAAGGCATCGAGGCCTTGCCCAAGCGCTTCAAGGTCTTGCCGGCCGACGTTCAGGCCGTGAAGCGCTACATCCGCGAGAATGCTTGAGTCATGAAGGTCATCGGTTTTTGCGGTTACTCCGGTTCGGGCAAGACCACCCTGGTCGAACAACTGATCGTGCGCATGCGCCTGGCCGGCCAGCGCGTGTCGGTGGTCAAGCACGCCCACCATGCCTTCGACATCGACGTCCAGGGCAAGGACTCGTGGCGCCACCGCCAGGCCGGCGCGTTCGAAGTGGTCGTGGCTTCCGGGCGCAGGCTGGCCAAGATTCGCGAATTTGAGGTCCATGCCGAGCCCACCGTGCACCAGTTGATTGCCGAGCTGTACGACTGCGACTGGGTGCTCGTCGAAGGCTTCAAGCATGCCGACCTGTTAAAAATCGAGGTCTGGCGTGCCGCCACAGGCAAGCCGGCACATTATCCGAACGACCCTTACGTCGTGGCGATTTCGACCGACAGCCCCGAACAACTGCCCGAGCCCACGGGCCTGCCGTTGCTTGACCTGAACGACCCCGATGCCGTGGCCGAGTTCCTGCTTGGCAACCCTTCCCGATATGACTACATCTCCCCACTCTTCGTCGATCCCACCGCGCCCGCCGATGTTGACGCTGGAGGCAGCGCTCTGCCGCCTGCTGAGCGTGGTCCAGCCACTTTCGGCGGGTAGGGCCGAGCGGGTTTCGACCTTCGACGCGCTCGGCCGCGTGCTGGCGCAAGACGTCCGCTCGACGCTGGACGTGCCGCCGGCCGACAACACGGCCATGGATGGCTACGCGCTGCGCTGCGCCGATGTCCCGGACGTTGGCACCGTGCTGCCCATCAGCCAGCGCATTCCCGCCGGGGTCGTGGGGTCGCCGTTGCGGCCAGGCACCGCGGCGCGGATCTTCACCGGCGCGCAGGTTCCGCATGGCGCCGACGCAGTGGTGATGCAAGAGCAATGCGAGGCGCACGAGGGTGGCGTTCGGATCAACAGCGTGGCCCGGCCCGGCCAGTGGATTCGGTGGCGCGGCGAAGACGTGCGCCAGGACGCGGTGGTGCTGGCGGCCGGCACCCGACTCACTCCGCAGGCCCTGGGGCTGGCGGCCTCGGTGGGCGCGGCCACGCTGACGGTGGCGCCGCGTCCCCGGGTGGCGCTGCTTTCCACCGGCGACGAGTTGGTGATGCCGGGCCAGCCCCTCAAGCCGGGCGCGATCTACAACTCCAACCGCTTCACGCTGCGCGCGTTGATCCAGGCGCTGGGCTGCGAATGCGACGACCTGGGGCTCGTGCCCGACCAACTGGCGGCCACCCGCGAGGCCCTGCGCCGCGCCGCGCAGGGCAACGACCTGATCGTCACGTCCGGCGGTGTCTCGGTCGGTGAAGAAGACCATTTGCGCCCGGCCGTGGCCGCCGAGGGCCGCATCGACCTGTGGCAGATCGCCATCAAGCCGGGCAAGCCACTGGCCTTCGGCGAGGTGCGCCGCAAAGACGGCTCGTCGGCGTATTTCGTCGGCCTGCCGGGTAACCCGGTGTCAAGTTTCATCACCTTCCTGCTGGCCGTGCGGCCGGTGCTGATGCGACTCCAGGGCGCGACCGACGTGAGCACCAAGGCCGTCAGCCTGCGCGCTGATTTCGACTGGCCGGAGCCGGACAAGCGGCGCGAATTCCTGCGCGTGCGCCGCAACCCGCAAGGGGGGCTGGACCTGTTCCCGAACCAGAGTTCCGGTGTGTTGACCTCGACCGTGTGGGGCGACGGCGTGGTCGACAACCCCAGCGGCTACGCCATACGGCGCGGTGATGCGGTGAGTTGTTTGTTGTTCGCCGAGCTGCTGTCATGAACGTCAATGTGCGCTTCTTTGCCTCGCTTCGAGAGAGCCTGGGCCCGCAGACCGGCGTGGCCGTGCCGGCCGATGCGACCGTCGGCGTGGTCAGGGACGAGTTGATTGCGCGCGGTGGCGCGCATGCCTGCGCGTTGGCCCGCGGGCGGGCTTTGCGTTGCGCCATCGACCAGGTGCTTTGTGATGAATCGGCCCGGGTCGTCGAAGGCGCTGAAGTCGCGTTCTTCCCGCCCGTGACCGGAGGCTGACGTGGCACCACCGCGAGTCCGTGTTCAGACCGCCGACTTCGACCTGAGCACCGAAGTCGCCGAACTTCGGGCAGGCGACGCACAGGTCGGCGCGATCGCCACGTTCACCGGCACCGTGCGTGACCGCAACGACGGCCTGGGTGTCACGGCAATGGAACTCGAGCACTACCCCGGCATGACCGAACGCGCCATCGAAGCCATGATCGACGAGGCGATGCGCCGCTTCGACATCCGCGCCGCGCGGGTGATCCACCGGGTCGGCGTGTTGCA
>JAYSVE010000631.1:0-1516 GCA_043718725.1 Methylibium sp. | reverse complement strand
CGCACATGCGGCGGATCTGGCGTTTGCGGCCTTCGCGCAGCACGAAACGCAGCTGGTCCTCGTTGGCCCAGCTGACGCGCGCCGGCTTGAGCCGCACGCCGTCGAGCTCGATCCCGTGGTGCAGGCGGCGCATGTTCTCGGGCGGAAACGGCAGTTCACGCTCGTCGGGGCGCTGCGACTGCACCCGCACCAGGTATTCCTTTTCGACGCGGCTGTCCTCGCCGATCAGCTGCTTGGCGATGCGGCCATCCTGCGTCAGCACCATCAGGCCGGTGGAATCGATGTCGAGCCGGCCGGCCGGCGCCAGGTGGCGCAGGTGGCCGTGGTGGAACTTCAGCGGCACCTTGTCTTCGGCCCAGCGGTTGGCGGCGGTCACCAGCACGAAGGCGGGCTGGTAGCCGTCTTCGGCCTGACCGGAGACGAAGCCCATCGGCTTGTGGATCAGCACGGTGACGCGCTGGGCCTGCTGCTGGCGGGCCAGCGGGTCGATCTAGATCGCGGCGTCGCTCGCCACGCGCTGGCCCAGCACCGCGGCACGGCCGTTGACCGAGACCCAGCCGGCCTCGATCCATTCGTCGGCCTCGCGGCGCGAGGCCAGGCCGCGTTCGGCCATCACTTTGGACAGGCGCACGCCGTCGGCGGGCGCAGCATCGTTCACAGGAGTCATGGGCTGGATTGGACCATGGGTGCGCGCCCGCCATCGATGCCGAGGCGGTTGGCGGTCTGCGGCGAGGGCCGGCGCCGCGCATGAAGTGCCCGATCCGCGCCCGATCAGCACCCAATCCGCGACCGATCTGCGCCCGATCTGCGCCCGACCTCCACCCAATCAGCGTCCGCGCAGGAACAGGCTGTCGAGCTCGCGCACCGTGATCTGCCGCCAGGTCGGCCGGCCGTGGTTGCACTGGTCGGCGCGCTCGGTGCGCTCCATGTCGCGCAGCAGCGCGTTCATCTCCGGCACGGTGAGCGACCGGTTGGCCCGCACCGCGCCATGGCAGGCCATGGTGGCCAGCAGGTCGTCGCGGGCGCGCTGCACCACGCGCGAGGCGTCCACATCGCCCAGCTCACCCAATTCGGCCAGCACCGCACGGGCCAGTGCCACCGGGTCGGCGTCGGGCAGGGCGGCCGGGCGGGCGCGCACCGCCAGCACGCCGGGCGACAGCGGCGCCACGTCCAGCCCCAGCGCGGTCAGGCTGTGGGCGTGGGCTTCGGCGGTGGCCACTTCGGTCGGCGTGGCCGCAAACGTGGCCGGGATCAGCAGCGGCTGGGCGGGCAGGGCTTGCCCGGGGTGCTGGCCGTTGTGGTCGCGGGTGGGGTCGCGGGAGTGGTCGCTGGTGCGGTCGCTGGTGTGGTGCCCGATCACGTCGCCCTGCGCAGCTTTCAGCCGCTCGTAGACGATGCGTTCGTGCGCGGCGTGCATGTCGACGATCACCAGACCCTGGGCGTTTTCGGCCAGGATGTAGGCACCGGCCAGCTGGGCCAGCGCGCGGCCCAGCGGCCAGGCGTCGGGCGTAAGGGG
>JAYSVE010000064.1:0-13536 GCA_043718725.1 Methylibium sp. | reverse complement strand
CCGCTGCCGCGGCGGGTGCGGGCGCCGCCATGAAGCCCGCCAGATCACTGTCCGCCGACGGCCGCGGCGCCAGGTCGGCAAACGGGTCGAATTCGTCGGGCGGATGCAGCCGCACGGCCGGCGCTGCCGACACGGGCGCCCTCGCCGCGGGAGAAGCCGGCGCTTGGGGCGACGGGTTCGCGCGGGCCCCGGATGCGGCCACCGGCGGCGCCGACAGCAGGTCCGCAAAGGGATCGGCCGCAGAGCTGGGTGTCGAACCGCCCGCTCCCAGCAAGTCGGCAAACGGGTCCGACGCTGACGGCGCAGCGGCCGCCGCGCGTTGTGCAAGACCCGCACCGGCGACGCCGGGCGCGGCTGCGCGCGGGCGGCTCGCCAGTGCCGGCGGATCGGTCCTGGCCTCGCCCGCCGACGCCCGGATCACCGTGCGCGAATCGGCCCGAGGCGTGGTGCTGATGGGGCCGGACGCCGGCTGGACGTCGGCCTCGATGCGCATCGCGTAGCCGCCGATCACCAACTGGTCGCCTGGCAGCAGCGGCGCGCCTTGCCCGGGCTTGAGGGTTCGGCCATTGAGTTCAAGGGCATTGGCGCTGCCCACGTTTCGAATCGAAAACGCCTGCCCCGAGAACAGCACCTCGGCCTGAAGGCGCGACACATGGCGCTCGGGGTCGGGCAGCGCCAGGGTGTTGGTGTCGGAGCGGCCGATGGTGCCGCCACGTTCGTCGAAGTGCCCGGTGATGGCCTGCGACAGCGGCTCGTTCCTCAGGGCATGGGCGTGAATCACCAACTTCATGAAGGCTCCAGCACAGTCGTTGCAACGCTCTGCGGGCGCCTCATCGACAAGTCCCCCATTTATCGTTTCAACCCGGGCCCGCGGCAATCAACGAAAGTCATGCGCGCGGCGGCGAGCCCGGGCCCCACCACAACCACGCCGCCACGGCGCAGAAGAACACGCCGATCAGCAGCCAGGCGCGGGCCTGCGGCGACAGCCGTCTCGCCTGCCCCAGGCGCCATGCGCCAAGCAGCAGGAACAGCGGCCCGAGGACGGCGAAAACCAGCTTCGGGTCCACGCCATGCATCAGATGTTCTCCGCTGCCAGAAGGCGCTGCTGGCGCCAGGCCGGCGCGGCGGTGTTGAACAGCGCGCGGCCCGGTTGCAACAAGCTCAGGTGCAACGCGGCGGCGCCGCGCTGTCGCTGAAAACCGGTCTTGAGCACGGCGACACAATTCGGCGGCGCCAGCGGCTCGCCCATGAAATACCGGGTGCCGGTTGCGAAGCCCGGTCCGTGACGCTGCCACCAGGCGGCGACTTTGGCCGGGTCGGGCCAGGGCAGGCTGTCGTCGGCGTCCATCGCCACGCCGGCGTCATCGGGGTCGTCGTTGGGGCCGGCCTCGACGCCCTGCGGCGGTTGGGTGTCGAGGTCGAGGTAGGCCAGGTCCAGGCCGGTGATGGTGCTGAACGCTTCGCCCGCCAGGCGTGCCAGCGTCGGGTCGGCCATCTGCTGCACCAGCCACGGCACGAAATGGACGTCGCCGGCCGCACCCACACCCTGGATCAGCGCCCGCACACGGCCGGGGTCCAGGGCCAGCGACTTGAGGATGGCACGGGCCCGCGCCGGTGCGACGACCTTGAGCAGCAGGCCCATCGCGTCATCGGCGTCATCGGCGTCAGCGGCATGCGGGCCGGGCGAGTCGGCCAGGCGCTGCAAGGCCATCACGGCCGCATCCCGGTCGCCCAGCAACAGGGCCGAACGCGCGGCGTCAAATCGGGTTTGGGAATCGACGCCGGTTTCGCCGTCGGCCAAAACCCGAACGCAGGCCGACAACAAGTCGACGCGCCCCTGCTCGCCCACGACCCGCAAGGCCCGCCGCCGCAGCGCCGCGTCCGGGTCTTGCAGCGCCGCCCCCAACGCCGGGCCGGCATCGACCCGGTGCAGGCCACAGGCCGCCAGCCCGACCTGGCGCGCAAACGCGCTTCGCGAGTCGAGCAGTTCTTTGCTGATGCCGCGCAGGCGGCTCGCCGAAACCCAGCCGAACGCCGAAAGCAGGCCCGCCTGAGCGGCCGGCCCGGCCTGCGCCAGGCTCAGCAGCCGCGCCAGCGACGCCAGGTTCCGGTCTTCAATGGCGCGCACCGTCGCGGCAAACACTTCGCCGATGCCGGGCGACGCCAGCGCCGCATCGCACAGCCTCGATCCGAACGCGCCAGCCACGGCCAGGCCATCCAGGTGCGCCGCGATGCGATCGTCGAGCCGGCGCAACTGGTGCAGGCGCACATGCGGCGCCGACACCAGAAACTGCCGCGTCGAACGCAGGCAGGCGGCCTCTTCCTGGTGCTGTTGCACGACGGCCAGAATGGGCGGGCGGGTGGCGGTCAGCATGATGGGAGGCGGTGGGCGGCGCAGGCGAACATCGCGATCCGAGGGCGCTGCGCGGTGGCGGTGGGGCGGGGGTGGCGGTTCGGTCGCGATCAACGGCCGCGACGACGCAGGCTAGCTTGCGGGCCCGACGCGGCAATGGTCGAAAGTAACCTTGATCAGGGTTGCGCTTGTGCACGTTGTGCACGCGGCGGCTAGCGCATGGGAAATTGGCGGTTTCTTTCCAACTGACCCAAACCGCGGCGCCACGCCGCCTGATAGGCCGCCAGGTTGCCGCCCATGCCGGCGCGCACCGCCTCCACGAAGGCCGGGCCATCGAGTTTGCCGCTGGCATAGACGATGCGGCAGTCGACCAACGGGCCTGCGGAAGCACAATTTTCCAGGGCGCGTTCCTCACTGAGTTTGGGGCGATCAACACCCCAACTGAAACCCCATTGCAAGCGTTTTCCCGCGACCAGATGGCCCAGCGCAAACGCGCTCTTGTAGCGCAGGCGGTTCAGGTTGCCTTCGAAGGCATCGATCCACTCGCGCTCCTGGGGCGCCAGCGGCTCCAGAAGCAGGGTCAGCGCGCGGCCGACCGTCAGGTTCGACTGCTCGGCCTGCAGCGCGTTCAGCCGAGGCTGCGCCGAGCCTTGCGTTGCAGCGCGTTCCGAGGCCGCAGCTGGCGCGGTGCCCACGACGGTGGGGGCGGCGGGATCGGCGGCTCGCGCTGCGGAGGCGGCCATCGCGACGGGCGCCTTGGCGGCTACCGGTGCCGGTGCCGGCGGCGGCGCCGGCACGGGTTCTGCTGCCTTTGCGACCGGCGCTTGTGCCGCGACTTGCGTGGCGGGCACGAAGAAGAAATCACCGATCGTCTGGTCATAGATCGCCGGCACCTGCTCAAGGCCGACACTGCGCGCGAGCGCCACCACCTGGTCGCGCACCCTGCGCACCACCCGATCCACCGGCACGCCGGGCGCGCCGATTTCGCGCAGCAGCACCCGCGTGAACACCCCGTTGGGGTCGCGATCGCCAGCGCCCAGGCGGTCGATGGCCACCTGGCCGCCACCGGCCGAATAAATCACCATCTGCCCGGTCGCCGCGGGCATGGGTATCAGCCCGCGCACCGCGCCTGAACGCAGCCGGGTGCGAAACGGGTTGTTGCGGCAGGCATCGATGATGGCCAGCGAAAATCGCGGCTTCATGTCTTGCATGTCGTCGAGCACGCGGCGCAGCGGCACCGACTCGTCCTTGATCTGTTCCTCGTCGCCCAGCCCGATGTTGACCGGCACCAGGTAGTTCTCGGCGCCGAGCTGAACCCCGTGCCCGGCATAGAAGAACACCGCGTCGTCGCCCGCGCTCAGTTGCGCCTTGAACGTGCGCACCGCCGCCTTGAGCCCACGGTCATCGACGTCGAGCTTCAAGCTCACCTTGAACCCCACCGCCTCCAGCGCCTTGGCCATCGCCGCCGCATCGGCGCGCGCGGTCTGCAAGGGCTCGACATCACGGTAGGCGTCGTTGCCGATGACCAGGGCCAGGCGATTGGCGGCGACCGCGCTGCCCAGCTGCAGCAAGACGGCGCCGCAGAGCAAAGCCGCGCGCACGCCGAGACGCCAGTGAAATGGGGTGGTGATCATGATCCGGTCAAGGCTCCGGGCGGGTTCGACTCATGGGCATTCCACGACGCGGAACTCGACCCGGCGGTCGAGCGCGTCGCGCAGGTCGTCGGTGCCCAAACCGACCAGGTTCTCGCGCGCGCCGACGCCGGTGGACGAGACCCGACCGGAGATCGGCCCCGCGCGCGCCACCAGCCGGCCCTCGACCACCTGGGCGCGGCGTTGCGACAACTGCTCGTTGAGCGCCGCCGACCCGGTGCGGCTGGTGTGCCCGACCACGCGCAGGCACGCGGTGCTCGCCCCTGCCTGAGTCGCCACTTCGCGCAGCCACAGCCGGTACTGCGCTTGCAGGTCGGGCTGTGGCAGCAACGAGGTGGTGCCGGGGCTGAACAGCAGCTTCAGTGGCAACTGGCGCGAGCGCAGGCCCGCGTTGACGATTTGACCGAAGGTGTCCGCGGCCTCCTTCTTTTTGCCCAGGCGCCATTGGGTCAGGTACAGGCCGTTGAGCACGCGCAGGTCATCCGGGTCGGCCAAATAGGCGGCGTCCAGATAGAGCCGGTGCGCTTCGGGCAGCCGACCCGCGCCATAGCTGGCAATGGCCTCCTGCACGAGTGCGGCCGCCGGCAAGCGCATCAAATACGCGGTGTCCACGGGGTCACCCACCTTCGACTGCGCCTGGCAGGAGTTGATGTAGGCCGCGACCGTCTTGTCCTTGTGCCAGGTCGGGCTGTCCTGGAAGTAGCGCGTGGGTTCGGCATTCACGGTTTGCCCGCTGGCCGCGGCGAGCTGCTTGGCCACGATGCGGCCGGTGCGCAAGTCGACCAGCGTGAGCCAGACGCGAAAGGCGTCGGCGGGGTCGGCGCGGGCCGCCTCGGCATGAACGGCCGTCAGTGTGCCGATCAACAACAACGGCGACTTCGCCAGCGTCGCGCGTGACAGCGGCTGCACCCGCCACACGGGAATGCCGCTGGACACGATGCGCGCGAGTTGCTCGCCCATTTGCACCGAGCTCACCGTTTGCTGGCCGGTGCTGGCGTCGATCAGCGGGTCGATCACCATGTCGCGTGGTTCGTCGCCGAGCAAGGCGCGCGCGCTGGCAAAGAGGGCCTCTCCGGCGGCGGCGACGGCGTCGTTGAAGGCAACCGGGCGCGGCAACCCGGGCGCGGCCGGGTCGGCGTCGGGCGTGGCGGCGAACGCAGGGGTCGCCAATGTGATGGCGAGGCTCAGGCAAAGGGTCAAGATGCGCATGGACACGATGGGTGCTCCTGCAGTGGGTCGGTTCCAGGAATCGGCCGTGAAGCGTGGCGCAGGCGCCGGGCCTTCATTGGCAGTGCAGCGACGCCATCTGCTGGCGCAGCGCTTCGTTGTCTTGACCCAGTGACAGCCGTTGCAACAGGTCCGCGCAAGCCGCTGTCGACACGGGCGCCTCCGGACGGCGCACGACCGGCGCGCTGGCCTGCGTCTTGGCAAGCGGCGCCATGGCTGTGGCCGCGCCGTTCACTTGCACTGGAACGGCTTGCGCTGGCGTGGCCGCGTTGCCGGGTGGGTCGACACGAGGCGATGAATTCGGTGTGGTGTCGGTCGCCGGCCGGGTTTGCGGCAGCGCGGAAGCCGCCACTGTGGCGGCCGACGATGCGGCCGGTGCAAGGTCGCGCTGTGCCGGTGTCCCCGCGCCCATGAACCAGGCCAGAACGCCAGCGCCGGTCACGACCACCAGCGCCGCGGCGGCCCACGGCCAGCGCAAGCCCCGGGGTGCAAATGCGCCCGCTCGGCCAGGGCTTGCCGGAATCGTCATTGAAACCGGCTCGGGCGGCGGGGCTGCCGGCAACGGCTCGACGCCGACCTGCCCGGCCTGCTCGCCAAGGCAATGGCGCGCTGTCGCCACATCCCGCGGTCGGTGCTCCGGCAGGACCGCCAGGCACGCATCAATGCCTTCGAGAAACGCCTGAGAATATCGGCCCTGCCCCAGGCGCACGGCGCTGGTCATGTCGTCCTGGACCAGCCTGGCCACCGAGGCCACCGGCGCCTTGCCGCCGACCACAAAGTACAGCACCGCCGCCAGGGCATAGATGTCGGTCCACGCGCCCTGCCTGGCCGCGGCCGAACCGGCGTACTGCTCAATCGGGGCGTAGCCGGGCTTCAAGATGGCTGTGACGTCTTGCGTGCCATCGCCGACGATCCGCCGCGCCGCGCCGAAGTCCAGCAGCACCGGCCGGCCCCCGGACAGCAGCACGATGTTGTCGGGCGACACGTCGCGGTGGTAGATGTTTTGCGAATGCAGGTAGGCCAACACATCGAGCAATGGCTCCAGCAAGGTGCGCAGCCAGGCCTCGTCGGGCGGCGGGTGCATGCTGCGCAACGCCTGCTTCAAGGTCAGGCCGGGGTAGTAAGGCATCACCATGTAGGCCGTGCCGCGCTCTTCCCAGAAGTGGTGCACCTTGACCAGCGCGGGGTGGTCCAGTTGGGCCAGAATCCGCGCCTCGTTGACGAAGCTGCGCAGGCCCAGCTCGAAAGTGGGCCGAGCGGATTCGGACCGAACCACCACCGACAGGTCGACGGCACGCCTGGCCAGCGAGGCGGGCATGTATTCCTTCAAGGCGACCTGGCGTTCGAGCTGGACGTCGGCCGCAAGGTAGACGATGCCGAAACCACCTTCGCCGAGCACGCGCTCGATCTGGAATTCACCGAGGCGGTGGCCGCTGGGCAGAGCGTGCAACGGGCCTGCCGCCCAACTCGGGGAAGGCACCGTTGCATCTGAAGTCGAGTCGCCTTGTGAAGAAACCATCCGCCAGCCCTGGGTTGGGAGTCCCGCACCAGGACCCTTCAATGGACCCCAGCGACTCCGGCTCCGAGGATACCTGTCTCGGCGCGACGAACCGATTGCCGCGCGGTCCCTGGGCTGCACGAGCACCGCGATCAACCGTGCGGCGCGGGCCGCTCCCTACACCGTATTGATGACGCGCCGCCGTGCCGTGTCGGCAAGAATCGCCATCCGGAGAAACGATCAATCCCGGCCGCGTTCAACGCCACGTCGCAGTGCGAAACTACGCCGGCTTTTGACGACCGGAAAGCGGAACTCTTCCGACCTCATGAGACCACGGTGACCCTGTCGATGACGCCGAGCCACGCTGGCGCGCGAACACGCGCCTGAGCACTCGCGCCCACCCCATGGACCACGACCTGCCGCCCGACGACCGCGACCCACCAAATGCGCTGCCGCGCGGCACACTGTTGCACGACAAGTTCCGCTTGCAGCGTGTCATCGGCGTGGGTGGCTTCGGCATCGTCTACCTGGCGCACGACGAGATGAGCGACGTCGACGTCGCGATCAAGGAATACATGCCGTCCGGCCTGGCCGGGCGCTCCAAGACGATGCAGGTGTCGCTGAGTTCGCAGTCCAACGCCGAAACCTTTGCGCTGGGCCTGAAGTCGTTCTGGAACGAAGCGCGGCTGCTGGCGCGCTTTCGCGACGAGCCGCTGCCGCTGTTGAAGGTCTACGACGCCTTCAAGGCCAACGGCACCGCCTACATGGTGATGCCGGTGCTGCGCGGTCGCACCGCCTACCAGTTGCGCCGCGACATGGCCGAGCCGCCGAACGAGCGCTGGCTGCGCCGGCTGCTCACCGAATTGCTGCCGGCGGTGGAGCGGCTGCACGCCGAAAACGTCTACCACCGCGACATTGCGCCCGACAACATCCAGATTGACGCGCTCGGCCGGCCAGTGCTGATGGACCTGGGCGCGGCGCGACACGTCATCAGCAACCGCACGCAGTCGATCACCGCCATCCTCAAGCCCGGCTACGCCCCGATCGAGCAGTACGGTGAAAACGAACAACTGCGCCAGGGCCCCTGGACCGACATCTACGCGCTGGGCGCCACGCTGCACTACCTGCTGCTGTGCAATGCGCCGGCCTCGGCCACAGCGCGCATCTTCCACGCTGGCAAGACCCTGGCCACGCAGGACCTGCCGGGCTGTTCACCGGCCTTCCTGCGCGTGATCGACTGGATGCTGGCGCCCAGGCCCGAGGACCGACCGCAAAGCGTGGCGCAACTGCGCAATGCGCTGGACGACAGCCTCGCCACGACGCGCGTCATGGCGCCGAAGCCGCCGCCCGCGGTGGCGGCGGCTGCCACTGCCCGGGTTGTGGCGCCAAAGCCGTTGATGCGGGCGACGCCCGTATCGCCCCCTGTTGTGGCGCATGCCGGCGCCCTGCTGATGTCAGCCACCACGTTGATTCCGGTCAACCAGGAGCCCGCTTCGGCAGCGCCCCGGTCGCGGCCGCCGTCCGGTCCGGCCGAGGTGCCGCCGGTGGTGGCCGACGCGGCAGCTTCAAACGAACCCGCATCTGAATCCGCACTCGCCCCCGCACCCGAAGCTTCGCCTGCAACGGCCTCTGCATTTGCAGCTTCTTCTGCGTCTGCAACCCCAACGACCGCCAAGCTCGCGCCGACCGCGCCTCGGCGCAGCGGCCGCCCTCCCATGCCCATGGTCCTTGCCGGCGTGGCCGCGCTGGGGCTGGTGGTGGGCGCGGCGGCATGGCTGTGGCCGCGCTCAACCGCGCCCAGCGCCGCGCTGGCGGGCCCACGCGCCGCCAGCCAGGCCGACCTGGCGAAGGCCGCGCCGGTCGCCGAACCCCGACCTGAAGCCACGAACCTGCCCGTGACAGCATTCACCGCCGCACCCGAAAGCACGCCCGCCGCTGCGCCGCTCCCGGCGCCGCCGGCGGCCACGCAGGCCACGCAGGCAACAGCGAAGCCACCGCCCGCGCTGGCGACAGCGCCACTCGAAACCGCACCGACCCAGGCCGCCGCCATCCTCCCCGGCAAACGCGCCTCTGCGCCGACCGTCACCTCGGCACCTGGCAAACGCGGTGCGCCGCTCAACGACAAAGACGGCGCGTTGCTGCCCAAACCGGCCGAGCCCGCAGCGCCGGCCCCGGTGGTCGCCGCGCCGGCACCCGCGCCCCCGCCGCCCAGCCCCGCTGCGCCACCTGCGCCCGCGCCGGTCACGCCGGTCACCGCGCCGGCCGCAACTACCGTGGCCAGCCCGTCCGAACGTTGCAGCGACCAGGATGGCTTTGCCCGCAGCCTGTGTGTGGGCATGGTCTGCGGCAAGCGGGAGTTGCACGACCACCCCGAGTGCGTGGCGATCCGGCGCCGGTAGATCTTGCCCAGCGGCGGGTGGCCGAATCCCGCGTGAGCCGTTGCCGACGTTGCCGATAATGGCGGCCCACTCCGTGAACCCCACCATGCTTCGCCCCCACGCCCTGCAGATTTCAACGCCCGGCGCCGCACCGCTCACGCCGGAACAAAAGCGCTTCAACCAGCTCCTCGCCAAGATCGACCAGGCACGCGCCCGGCTCGCCGCGTGGCAGCAATGCCTGCCGCCGTTCGCGCAGGCGCACGCACAGCGCGTGGCGCCGCTCGAGGCCGCGCTGGGCGTCGAGCGGCGCGCCTGGCTTGACGAACTCGACGCCGCCGCGAACCAGTCCGGCTGGACGCGCAATGAACGCGCCACCTTGACCGAGACGATCCTCGACCTCGCCGCGATGCTGATTGAGACCACCCCGGACCCAGACGACATCCCGGTGCTGAAGGCCTTGTTCAACAAGCACTCCAGCGTCGACTTCGACAGCGAAGCCCGGGAAGGCCTGCAAGCCATGAAAGGCCTGTTCGAAACCGTCAGCGGCCTGGACCTGGGCGACGCCGACGTGGCCTCCGAAGACGAACTCATGGAGCGCGCCCAGGCGCAGATGCGGGCCCGCGATCGGCAGGCCGAGCAAACGGCAGACAACGCCGGCGCGGGCAACCCAGGCTCCAGCCGCAACAGCAAAGCGCGGCGGCCGAGCAAGGCGCAGTTGCAGCGCGACGAAGAGGCCCGCCAGGTCACCCAGACCGTGCGCGAGGTGTTCCGCAAGCTGGCCAGCGCGCTGCACCCCGATCGCGCCACCGACGACGCCGACCGCGGCGCCAGGACCGCCATGATGCAGCGCGTGAACCGCGCCTATGAAGCCAACAACCTGCTGGCCTTGCTGGAACTGCAGCTCGAAATCGAGCAGGTCGACAGCGACCACATTGCCAACGCACCGGCACCGCGCATACGCCACTTCAACAAGCTGCTGGCCGAACAGTTGCAAGAACTGGAGCAGGAAATCGAAGCCACCGAGATGCGCTTTTGCGACCAGTACTTCGTGGTCGACGACCGCCGCCTGGACCCGGCCAAACTGGGGCGGGTTCTCGACGACGATGTGCGCGAATTGCGCATGGCCCAGGTGATGCTGGAGCGCGACCGCAAGATGCTGCTCGACCGGCCCAGCGCCAAGCGTTGGTTGAAGCGGCGGTGGCAGGAGATGCGGGAGGATGGAATGGACGATTTCATGTTCTGAGCGGGCAATAGACCGCCAGGGCATCGTTCAAACACGACCACCCCGCTGCGCTGCCGATCTCGACGATGGAAACTGCTGCTTCGAGACATCGATGATCTGGGCCAGGCAAGGCACGAGATGGGGCTGGGCGAAGACGGTCAGGAGGCAATGTGCAAGACCTGACCCCGACGACGCGGGACGCGGTGACCCCGACCACGGCAGGGCTTCGTCGTATCCCCCTACTTGCTGTCTTACGCTGGACGTAATACATTTGCTGCATGATCCTCTCGTTCAAGTGCAAGGACACGCAGGCATTGTTCGAGGGCAAGACGGTCAAGCGATTCAGGGCGTTCTCAGGCATCGCGGAGCGCAAGCTTGCACAGCTTCACGCCGCTCAGACGCTTGACTTTCTGCGCTCTCCTCCCGGGAACAACCTCGAAGCGCTGAAAGGTGATCGGAAAGGTCAGCACAGCATTCGTGTGAACGACCAGTGGAGAGCCTGCTTCGTTTGGACGAAGGCTGGGCCCACGAACGTTGAGATCGTCGACTATCACTGAAGGAGCGAGCGATGAGCCACCCCGTAGACCGCATGCGCCCCGTACATCCCGGAGAAGTCCTTCGCGAAGACTTCTTGCTGCCGCTGGGCTTGAGCGTCAACGCCTTGTCGGTAGCATTGAGTGTCCCGGCGACGCGCATTCACGAAATTGTCAAGGAGCGGCGCGGCGTTTCCGCCGACACTGCGGCTCGCTTGGCAAAGTACTTCGGTGGCGATGCCGCGTCCTGGCTTGTTCTTCAAGCGAACTATGACCTGAAGACACTCCCTACACAGAAGGACATTGAGCGAAACGTCCATGCGCGTGAAGCGCTGGCGGCCTGAGCTGTGCCCCTCGACCGCGTCGACATCAAGGCGGAGTTGCTGCGTTGGGCGCGCGCAGCAAGGAGCACGCGAGAGAACGAGAACGGGGTCAAGTCTCAATACTGTTCGTTTAGTGCTTTTTCTGCGACCTGATTAGCGACAAACCTCAGCCGCCCGAATGAACCTGGCGTTGCGAGGCGAGGTGACACAAGCGGCGCGCAGCAAGCGCGGCAAGATGGAGGCGAGATTGAATCGACGATTGAACCGGTACTGTGCTTCGGCGAGGTAGCGATGGGCGTACTTGACGAAGTCGAAGGCGTGGTACGTGCCGCTGAGGGCGGTCTTCAGGTTGCCCAGCAACGTGTTGACCGCCTTGAACTGCGGCAGCTTGACGCTGGCGGCACTGCCCCCTGTGACGGTGGGTTCATGATTGGCGCCGACGAGTGTCACGCCGCGAAAGCACCACAGCCCGTCGGAGACGACCGTGGCCGAAGGCGCCAGCGACTTGGCCGCGAAAGCGCCCACCCCCTTGGTGGTGAACGGTTGCTGGGCGAAGCACGCGAACTGCGGATGCCCGTCGGGCGTGGTCTGCACAGCGGCAATAAATGGCACCTTGTTCTCCGAGCCACGTCCGCTCTTGCCACCCGGGAGCTCGCCACCCAGGTAGGCGTCGTCCACCTCGACACGCCCGTCAAGCACGCGCGACTCTTCTCGCACACGCATGACCTCCATGAGCTTGTGCTTGACGAGCCATGCGGTCTTGTAGCAAACGCCCAGGTGGCGCATGAGTTCAAGCGCAGCGACGTTGTTCTTGCTCTGGGTGAGCAGGTGCATGGCCAGGAACCAGCGCGTCAGTGGCAATTTGCTGGCCTCGAAGATCGTGCCGCTGATCACGCTGCACTGGTGGTGGCAGGCCGAGCACTGGAAGTACAGCCTGCCCTCGCGCCGAAACGAACTGCTCTGGCCACAGCCACACGCCGGGCAGGCAAAGCCCTTGGGCCAGCGCGAGGTGATCACCACCGCTTCGCATTGGTCCTGGCTGCCGTATCGCTCAAAGAACTCGGCCATCGAAAGCCCCGGCTGAAATTGCACTCGGTTCATCGCCATGGTCACCTCCTGTCGTGGTGAACCGATCATCGCACCTCGCTGGCTCACCAGATGAGCCAGCCAAGCATGCGCTGAAGATTGTCACTAATCAGGTTCTGCGATGATCCGCTCCTCGCCACTGCGGAGCATGTCATGGCGCGAACCAAGGCAGAGTTGGGCCCCGGCGCCCGGCTGAGCGACTACCTCAGCGCCAGCCTTCTGGCGCGCGCGTACCCGCCGGAGTTGGTGCATCAAATCCTCGATGAATACGGCGTCAACAGCCAGCGTGTTCGAAACTTCCCGGCCGTTGCGGCCAGCTACTACTGCATGGCGCTGAGCCTGTACCCGGAGGCCGCATACGAAGACGTGTTTGCCGTTGTCGCCCAGGGGCTGGCCTGGATGCAGGGCCGCAAGGCCGTGGAGACAGTGGCCAAGTCCTCGATCAGCGCGGCTCGCAGCAAGATCGGCTGCGCGCCCTTGCAAGCGCTGCACGAGCGGGCCTGCGTGCCACTGGCCGACGCGGCTGCTCAGCCGCACGCGTTCTACGCCGGGTTTCGGCTCGTCGCCATTGACGGCAGCAACTTCGAAATCCCCGACGAAGTGGCCAACGCCGCCGAATTCGGCTACCCCGGCAGCCGCACCGGTCACGCGGCCTATCCGCAAGCCCAGTGCGCGGTGCTGGTGGAGTGCGCCACCCACGCCATCATCGGCGCCAACCTGGGCCCGTACCGGGCCGCTGAGTGGGACATCTGCCAGCCGCTGCTGGCGTGGTTGAGGCCGGACATGCTGTGCCTGGCCGACCGAGGCTTCAGCGGCTACGCGCATTGGAAGGCCGCCAGCGACACCGGGGCGCAACTGCTGTGGCGCTGTGTGGCGAACCGGCAGTTGCCTGTGGTCAAGCTGCTCGACGACGGCTCGTACTTGAGCGTCATCTATCCGGACACGAAGTCGCGGCGCACCCGCAACGGCGAGATCGTGCTGCGCGTGATCGAGTACGCCTTGCCTGGCCTTACCGATGCGCAGGAGCGCTACCGCCTGATCACCACCTTGCTCGATCCGGCGCAGGCGCCGGCGTTGGAGTTGGCGACGCTGTACCACGAGCGTTGGGAGGTCGAGGGTGTGTTCGACGAGCTGAAGACGCACCTGGCGCAGCGACGGCGCACGCTGCGCAGCAAGACGCCCGACGGCGTGCGCCAGGAGTTCCACGGCTGGGTGCTGGCGCACTACGCCGTGTGCTGGCTGATGCACCAGGCGGCCAGCGCTC
>JAYSVE010000630.1:0-1516 GCA_043718725.1 Methylibium sp. | reverse complement strand
CCAGCGCCCGGTGATCTTCTGCTCCAACGGCTATGAGCACTGGATCTGGGACGACGTGCTCTACCCGCCGCGCGCGGTGCAGGGGTTCTACAAGAAGGCCGAGCTGGCGCTGATGATCCAGCGCCGCAGCAGCCGCGAGCCACTGGCCACCGCGGTGATAGACGCCCGCATCATCGAGCGCGCCTTCAAGCGCCACCTGCCGGACTCGTTGCCCGTCAACCTGGTGACTGACAAACACACCGAGGGCCGGGTCTTCGTCTCCACCTACCCGACGATGATGGGCTTGATCGATGAGGCCATGGATGGCAGCACCAACGGGCAACGCCGCTTCGGCGTGGGCCACTTCGACCTGATCGTCATCGACGAGGCGCACCGCTCGGTCTACCAGAAGTACCGCGCCATCTTCGAGTACTTCGACAGCCTGCTGGTGGGCTTGACGGCCACGCCGAAGGACGAGATCGACCACAACACCTACGGCCTGTTCGACCTGGAGGACGGGCTGCCCACCGACGCCTACCCGCTGAACCAAGCAGTGGCCGATGGCCATCTGGTGCCGCCGCTGGCGGTGTCGGTGCCGCTGAAGTTTCAGCGCGACGGCATCAAGTACACCCAGCTCAGCGAAGACGAGAAGGAACAGTGGGACGCCCTGGAATGGACCGAGGACGGCACCCCGCCGCCCGACGTGGTGGAGGCTGCGGCGCTGAACACCTGGCTGTTCAATACCGACACGGTCGACAAGGCGCTGGCACACCTGATGACCAAAGGCCAGAAGGTGGCCGGTGGCGACCGGCTGGGCAAGACCATCGTGTTCGCCAAGAACAACGACCACGCCGAATTCATTGCCGAGCGTTTCAATGTCAACTACCCGCATTACAAGGGCGAGTTCGCGCGCGTCGTCACTTACAAAACCGCTTACGCGCAGAGCCTGATCGACGCCTTTTCGGCCAAGGACAAGGCGCGGCAGTTTCTGAGGGCCCACGAGGGTCATCTTGCTTTGCAGCGGCTGCGGCGCGGCCAGGCACTGACACCCACCGACAGGCCACACCCGACCAGATCGAGTTCATCGAATTGATCGTTTCCGAGCTGACGACCAATGGCGTGATGGAGGCCGGGCGGCTGTACGAGTCGCCGTTCCTCGACATCAGCCCGCAGGGGTCGGAGGCGCTGTTCCCGGAGGCCAAGGTCGACCGCATGGTGCAGGTGCTCGACGAGATCAGGCAGCGCGCGGCGGCATAACACTGCAATGCCAGGCGGGGGGGGCGCTTCGACAGCTGATGAAGTTGATCGCCGCTGGCGCAAATGACGAAAGTCAGCGCCGCAATCGTGCGATCAGCGCCGCCACGGCCAACACAAGTGCCAGGATGATCGAGTTGGAAACCAACCCCGCGACGATGGCGTCGGTCAGGCTTGCCGAGGTGCTTGGCAGGGTGGCAGGCAGCATCACCGCCACAAACACCACACCCAAGACCAGCGGCAGCACGCGCCCCGTGACAGCAGCGGTTCTGTGCATGGTGAC
>JAYSVE010000629.1:0-1517 GCA_043718725.1 Methylibium sp. | reverse complement strand
GGCCGCCGCTCCCGCTGCGCCGGCTGCCGCCGCCAAGCCCGCGGCAACGCCCGCCGCCGGCAAGGTCGGCCCCGGCATGAATGCCCAAGGGCAGGTGGTCGATTCAAAGATCGTCGAATCCGGCTACGGCCAGAAGGTCAAGGGCATCGGCGACTGGGAGGGCGAGATCACCGGCAAGCCCGGCCCCGGCAGCAAGTTCGCGCCGCTCCAGATCGGAATGGGCATCAAGCAGGTGACCGACCTGGCCGGCACGCCGACCGACCAGGGCGCCTACGTCACCGCCAAAGCGTTCATTCCGTTCTTCTTTGGCCCGGGTGCGAGCCGCTACGAGATGGTCTACAAGGGCTCGGGCCGGCTGATTTTCGAGAGCGGCAGCCGCTTCGATTTCAGCGGCGGCAACCTGGTCTGGATCATCCACAACCCGAACGAAGGTGGCTATCGCTGACCGCTGCGAGCGCTTGTTGAGCGCGCTCGGCGGCGCCCGTTGCTTGTGCGCCAGGCCACCTATCGCGCCTCGATCTCGACGACGACCGGCGCGTGGTCGCTGGGCCGCTCATTCTTGCGTGGCAGCTTGTCGATCACACATGAACGCACCCTGGCCCGAAGCGCCGCGCTGACCAGGATGTGGTCGATGCGCAGGCCCTGGTTCCTGCGAAACGCCAGGTTGCGGTAGTCCCACCAGCTCCAGCTCTTGAGCGGTTGCTCGAACAGGCGGAAGGCATCCACCATGCCGCTTGCGAGCAATTGCTGGAAATGTTCGCGCTCCTGCGGGGTGCAGTGGATCTGGCCGAACCAGGCCACCGGGTCATGGACATCCCTGTCCTCGGGGGCGATGTTGTAGTCGCCCAGAAGCACCAGGTCGGGGTGGCGCAGGCACTCTTGCGCGAGCCAGTTGCGCAGGCTTTCGAGCCAGCGCATCTTGTACTGGAACTTGTCGCTGTCCGGTGCCTGGCCATTGGGGAAATAGGCGCCGATCACGCGAACGCCGTCGACGGTGCCGGCGATCACGCGGGCCTGGTCATCGGCGAGTCCGGGGATGTTCTTCACGACATCCTGCGCCGCAACCCGGCTCAGCAGCGCCACGCCGTTGTAGGTTTTCTGACCAAACCACTGCGACTGGTAGCCGGCGGCGGCGATCTGTGCGTGCGGAAACTTGTCGACGGTGAGTTTGGTTTCCTGCAGCACGATGGCGTCGACCGGATTGGCGGCCAGCCAGTCCAGCAGTTGCGGCAGGCGCACCGCCAGTGAATTGACATTCCAGGTGGCGAGTTTCAAGGCATTCCCAAATTGTTGTTTGTCAGCGCGGCAAACGCTGAATGCGCGGTGACGGTAGCACTTGGGAGCGGTCATCCGCAAGCCGGCGTCGCAAAGGAGAGCCGGGCGGGGGCGGGGCACCTGATGCCGGACCGAGCCCGGCGTGCCGCTGCAATCACTCTGGCCGCTGGCCGACATCGGCGCCTTGCGGCCGGGCCCGACGAGGCTGCCGCGGATCTCAGTATGCCCGGCTCAACCTCACG
>JAYSVE010000628.1:0-3574 GCA_043718725.1 Methylibium sp. | reverse complement strand
GCTGGCCCAAGAACGCAAAAGGGGCGACCGAAGCCACCCCTTTCACTGCTGCGGCCGGCGCCGAGTCAGAGGGCGTAATACATGTCGAACTCGATCGGGTGCGTGGTCATGCGAAAGCGCGTGACCTCCTGCATCTTCAGCTCGATGTAGGCGTCGAGATAGGACTCGGTGAAGACTCCGCCTTTGGTCAGGAAGGCACGGTCCTTGTCGAGGTACTCCAGTGCCTGGTCGAGGCTGTGGCACACGGTCGGGATCTTGGCGTCTTCCTCCGGCGGCAGGTGGTACAGGTCCTTGGTGGCGGCTTCACCCGGGTGGATCTTGTTTTCCACGCCATCCAGGCCGGCCATCAGCAGGGCCGTGAAAGCCAGGTACGGGTTGGCCGTGGGGTCGGGGAAGCGCGCCTCGATGCGCCGGCCCTTGGGATTGGCCACGTACGGGATGCGGATCGACGCCGAGCGGTTCTTGGCCGAATACGCCAGCTTCACCGGCGCTTCGAAGCCCGGCACCAGGCGCTTGTAGCTGTTGGTGCCCGGGTTGGTGATGGCATTGAGCGCACGCGCGTGCTTGATGATGCCGCCGATGTAGAACAGCGCAAATTCGGACAGGCCGGCGTAGCCGTCGCCGGCAAACAGGTTCTTGCCGTCCTTGAAGACCGACTGGTGCACGTGCATGCCCGAGCCGTTGTCGCCGACGATCGGTTTAGGCATGAAGGTCGCCGTCTTGCCGTAGGCATGGGCGACGTTCTGGAACACGTACTTCTGCAATTGCAGCCAGTCGGCGCGCTGCACCAGCGTGCTGAACTTGGTGCCCAGCTCCATCTGGCCGGCCGTGCCGACTTCGTGGTGGTGAACTTCGACCGGGATGCCGAGCGATTCGAGAATCAGGCACATCTCCGAGCGCATGTCCTGGAAGCTGTCGACCGGTGGCACCGGAAAGTAGCCGCCCTTGACGCCCGGGCGATAGCCGGAGTTGCCATGCTCGTACACCTTGCTGCTGCTCCAGGCGGCCTCTTCGGACTCGATCTTGACAAAGCAGCCTGCCATGTCGGAGCCCCAGCGCACGCTGTCGAAGACGAAGAACTCGGGCTCGGGCCCGAAGAACGCCGTGTCGCCCAGGCCGGAGGCCTTCAGGTAGGCCTCGGCGCGCTTGGCGAGCGAGCGCGGGTCGCGCTCGTAGGCCTTGTGGTCGGTCGGGTCGATCACGTCACAGGTCAGCAGCAGCGTCGGCTCTTCGAAGAACGGGTCGACATTGGCGGTGTTCGGGTCCGGCATCAACAGCATGTCTGAGGCTTCGATGCCCTTCCAGCCAGCGATCGAGGAGCCGTCGAAGGCATGCCCTGCGGTGAATTTGTCTTCATCGAATGCAGAAACGGGCACGGAAACGTGCTGCTCTTTGCCGCGGGTGTCGGTGAAACGGAAATCAACGAACTTGATTTCGTTCTCTTTCACCATCTTCATCACGTCGGCGACGGTCTTGGCCATCAGGTTCTCCTAGCGGGACGCTAATTTTGGGTTGGTATGGGAAGGCGCGGCATGTGGCCGTCCACGATAGGCGGTGGGCCGGAAATGCGCACAGGAATGTAGCAGAAAGCGTGCCACCAGCCAGCCCGCCGCAGTGATGGCAGATGCCGGCCGGCGCCGGGGCTCTGAACCCCATCGTCCTGCGCTGGAGGCCCGCGCAAGGTCACTCGGCAGCACCGCTTCGGTGCGTTCGAATGCACCGTCTCGGGGCTTTGAGAGCAAGCTCAGCGCACCAGCTCCGGCCCCAACCTGGCGCCGTGTTCAACGAGACCCGCCATCAGCTCCGCGTAGGCGGCGTCCAGAAGAGCGCTGGAGCCTTTGACGCCCAGCTCGATGTGTGCGCCCCATTCGGCGTGGTCGACACTGGGCAGGCTGAACACCCTGACCCCGGCGTGTCCGGCTTCGATCCGCTCCATCAGCGGTGTCAGCGCCGCCTCCATCGCCCCGAACACGATGACGGACTTCTCGCGTCGCGCCTCAAGTTTGTGCAAAGCGCCGAAACGGTGGTCCAGTATCCACTCGAGCATCGGCCACGCCATGACCGGAAAACCGGGGACGAAAAAGACGGTTCCGAGCGAAAAGCCGGCAATCTTGTTGTACGGATTGGGGATGATCTCGGCGCCTTCAGGGAACGTGCCCATGTTGAGACGATGCAGGTTGTCGTCGCGGTCCGGCTCGAAGGGCAGGCCTTTCTCAAGGGCCACGTCGCGCATGCGCTCCAGGATGAAATCGCGAGCCTGCGGATGCAGGCGCAGCGGCAGGTTCAGCGCCGCAGCGGCACTTTGACGGGTGTGATCGTCGGGTGTGGCACCGATGCCGCCACAGCAAAAGACCGCGTCCCCGCTGGCGAAGGCCAGTTTGAGTTCGGCGGTGATGCGCCGCGGTTCGTCGCCGATGCAGTGCGCCCAGCTCAGGACGAGGCCGCGCTGGCCCAGCAATTCGATGACCTTGGGCAGGTGTTTGTCGGCGCGCTTGCCGGACAGGATTTCGTCACCGACGATGATCAGGCCGAAATTCATGGGGGCGGCAGCGCCTGGAGCGGCGGTGGCTTGGATGGCAGGAACGGCAGCTCCTGAAAAATGGGCGCCGTGACGGAGTCGAGCGCCGCGGTCGGCTCGGAGCGCATGGCTTGCAATGCGGCCAGGCAGTAGTGCGCGAACCAAAGTGCCGAAAATGCAAACACCAGCGTGTAGATCCACACGGCGGCAATGATGATCAGCGGCGCGAAGATCAGCAGGGTCGCGCTGATGGCCCACAACAGCGACGGCGCCGCCCCCAGGTAGCCGGCCACCACGCCCATCGCCAGCAGCGGCCAGCGGTGTTCGCGCATCAACCGCTTGCGCTCGTCCCGGCTGGCATGCTCGGCCAAAACGTCGAAGCTCAGCACCCGGTAGGTGAGCCAGCCCCAGATCAGCGGCGGCAGCACCAGCACCAGCGGCGGCACAAACCAAAGGGGGATGCTGACCACCAGCGCCAGCAAGGCCAGCAAGGTGAAGGTCAACGACCAGAACGCGCTTTGCAAGAAGCCCGCGCCGTGGCGCCGTTCGAGCGGCGAAAAGCGCCGCACCGCCACCAGGTTGACGATGGCCGGCGTCATCAGGATGGCCACCAGCAGCAGCGACACGACGACGATCACCGGGATGGAGAGCGCGACGACGATCAACGGCGCCAGCACGTTCTTGAAGCCGCCCCCGCCAATGGATTCGAGCCAGTCGAACAGCGTCTTCAGCATCGACCAGCCCTCCAGCGCGGCCCGCACTTCGACAAGCGCCGGCTCCCAGAAGTAGTAGCCCAGGCCGCCGGCCAGGCCGCCGGTGATGAGCAGCGGCAGGATCGACAACGCAATCACCTGCGGGTGCAGGCAATAGGCCGCGGCACGCCAGAAGGCATCGGCGAGCAATTTCATGCGCACGAGGATAAACGAGCCCGATTCGGCCGTCGTGCCGCGGCACTCACTCGTCGTCTCCGCCCAGCACGCCACCCAACAAGCCGCCGACGCCCAAGCCGCCCAGCAGCGATCCTTCCTCGCGCGAGCCACCCCGCTGGGGCGCCGC
>JAYSVE010000627.1:0-8526 GCA_043718725.1 Methylibium sp. | reverse complement strand
CCAGCGAGTTCTACAAGCCCGGCGCGAACGGCACGCTGGGCTACCAGTTGGCGGGCGAAGGGCTGTCGCTGTCGGCGCCGGAGTGGACCGACATCCTGGCCAACTGGGTCGACAAGTACCCCATCATCAGCATCGAAGACGGCATGGCCGAAAATGACTGGGACGGCTGGAAGGTGCTGAGCGACCGGCTCGGCTCCAGGGTGCAACTGGTGGGTGACGACCTGTTCGTGACCAACACCAAGATCCTGAAGGAAGGCATCGAAAAGCGCATCGCCAACTCCATCCTGATCAAGATCAACCAGATCGGCACGCTGACCGAAACCTTCGCCGCGATCGAGATGGCCAAGCGCGCCGGCTGGACGGCCGTCATCAGCCACCGCTCCGGTGAGACCGAAGACTCGACCATTGCCGACATCGCGGTGGGCACCAACGCCGGCCAGATCAAGACCGGCTCGATGAGCCGCAGCGACCGAATGGCCAAGTACAACCAGTTGCTGCGCATCGAAGAAGACCTGGGCGACGTCGCGAGCTACCCGGGCCGCGGCGCCTTCTACAACCTGCGCTGAAGCCGCGCCTGGGCCTCGCTCGCTCCGTTGACCTCATGCGTTACCTGACCTTTGCGCTCGTCGCGTTGCTGGCCCTGGTGCATGTCGAACTCTGGTTCGGCAAGAGCGGTGTGCCCAGGACGTTGGAGCTGAGCGCGAAGCTGCGTGAGCAGACCGCCAGCAACGACGCCGGCCGCAAACGCAACGAGCAGCTCAGCGCCGAAGTGCGCGACCTGAAGGAGGGGCTGGAGATGGTCGAGGAAAAGGCACGCTTCGAATTGGGCATGGTCAAGCCCGATGAAATCCTGGTGCAGATTTCCACGCCCAAGCGCCCAGAGCGCTGAGCCGTGGCGCCGTCTCGAACCACCGCCCCTTGATCGACGCCCTGCTGCAATCGATGCAGCCGCTGTTCGCCAGCGCCTTCAGCCTGTGGGGCGCGCCGGTGAGTTGGGTCGAAGTCGTCGCCCTGCTGCTGTCGCTGGCCATGGTGGGGTTCAACATCCGCGTCAATCCGTGGGGCTGGCCGCTGGCCATCGTCGCGTCGCTGCTTTACTTTGCACTGTTCTGGCAAAGCAAGCTTTACGGCGAAGCCGGTCTGCAGGTCTTCTTTGCGGTCGTCGCGCTGTGGGGCTGGTGGCAATGGCTACGTGGCACCCAGGCCGATGGCGGCAGCTTGCAGGTGCGTCGGCTTGGCGCGCGCGGGCGCTGGCTGGCGTTGCTGGCGCTGGCGCTGGCGTGGCCGGCACTGGCACTCTTTCTCAAGACGACGACCGACAGCGACGTGCCCTGGTGGGACGCCTTCCCGACCGCGGCCAGCGTGATCGGCCAATGGCTGCTGGGCCGCAAGTACGTCGAGAACTGGCCCACCTGGGTGGTGGTCAATGGCGTCAGCGTGGGGCTGTTCGCCTACAAGGGGTTGTGGCTCACGGTGCTGCTGTATGCGGTGTTTGGCGTGCTGGCGGTCGTCGGCTGGCGCGCCTGGGGCATGAAAGCCCGGCGATGAATGACGCGCTGGTGATCGCCCTGCTCGGCGCCGAGAGCACCGGCAAGACGACGCTGGCCGCCGCCCTGGGCGACGCGCTGCGCGAGCCCGACCGCACCGTCGCGGTGGTTCCGGAGTATTTGCGCGAATTTTGCGACCGCGAAGGCCGCACACCGCGCGCCGACGAGCAACGCCACATCGCCGACGAACAGACCCGCCGCATCGACGCCGCGGCGCGCAGCCACGCCATCGTTGTTGCCGACACGACGGCGCTGATGACCGCCGTCTACAGCGACCATGTCTTCGGCGACACCGGCCTGTATGCGCCGGCGCAGGTGGCCCACGCGCGCTGCGGCCTGACGCTGGTCACCGCGCTGGACCTGCCCTGGCAGGCCGATGGCCTGCAGCGCGACGGCCCGCGGGTGCGCGCGCCGGTGGACACGCTGCTGCGTGCCGCGTTGGCGCGGGCCGACCTGCCCTACGCCGTGGTGTTCGGCACCGGGGCGCACCGGCTGCAAACCGCGCTCGCTGCGGTCCGGCGCGCCCTGAACCCGCCTGCGCAGCCACCCTTGAACGCCTCGCCACGCTGGCATTGGGCCTGCGAGCGTTGCGGTGACGCGGCCTGCGAACGGTTCTCGCTCCTGACCCGGGGCTGAGCGGCGTCAGCGGCCCTTCGTGGACCAGGCCAGCAACTGCCGGCTCAGGCGCAACAAGAGCCACATCAACAGCAGCGGCAACACCACCGTTTGCATCAGGAACACGACGATCAGCCTGATGATGTGCTCGACCGCGCGCGCGGCCACCGCCTTCATCTCCTCGAAGCGCTTGCCGACATCACCGGTCTGCGACCACCAGCGGCGCGTGCGCTCGGTGAGGCTTTCGTCGCCGCGGGCGGCGTCGGCCGGTGTGCTCAGGCTGCCGAACTGGTCGGTCGACAGCTCGATCCGGGCCTGCCCGTTGGCATAGTCCTCGGCCAGGAACAACTGGAAACTCAACTCGCTGACCAGCGCCACCACCGGCACCGCAAAGCGCAGCAGCAGCAGCCCCAACAGAAGCTGCGTCAACCAGCGCGGGGGTGCCCGGCCGCGCCAATGCAGGCCGGCCCAGCCCAGTGCCACAGCGCTCAGCAGCAGCGACACCACCCAGTAGCCGCCCACGCCGACCAACGCGCGCTGCACACCGAAGGACACGCTGGCCGCCAGCATCAGTGACGAGAACTGTTCGACCAGGTCGTTGATCGGGTCCAGCGCCTGGCCCGGGGTGAAGGTCACGCCGACGCCGGCCGGTTGCAGCGCGATTTCGGTGCCCTGCGCGACCGAGATCACCGCGTTCAAGGCGCGCGCCGCGGCAAACGTGGCCAGGGCGCGTTTCAGGCCGGCGTCGACCTGCTGCGTTGCCGCCGCGTCCAGCGGGCGCAGCCAGGCGCACGCCAGCACCCCGGCCAAGGCCAGCAGCAGCAGGGCTCGGTACCGGGTCTGCATGGTCGCAACGGTTTCGGCAGTCTTCACGGGGCCACAGCACGCAGGTAGGCCAGCGCGCCGCGCCCCGCCGCGGCGCCGCTGGCCAGGCAGGCCGTGAGCAGGTAGCCGCCGGTCGGCGCCTCCCAGTCGAGCATCTCCCCGGCGCAGAACACGCCCGGCAACTCGCGCAGCATCAGGTGCCGGTCCAGCGATTCAAAACGCACGCCGCCGGCGCTGCTGATGGCCTCGTCGATCGGCCGGGGCGCGATCAACGTGAGCGGCAAAGCCTTGATCGCATCGGCCAGCCGGCCGGCGTCGCCAAGCACCGCGCGCGGCAGCAGTTCGTGCAGCAAGGCGGTCTTGACGCCATCGATCCCGAGGCGACTCTTCAGGTGCGTGGCCAGGCTGCGCGGTCCCCGTGGGCGCATCACTTCGGCGCGCACGAAGGCCTCGCTGCGCCCGGGCTGCAGGTCGATCCGCAGCAGCGCCTGGCCGTGCGCGGCGATCTGCTCGCGAGCCCGCGACGATGCGGCGTAGACCAGGCTGCCTTCGACGCCGGTTTCGGTGACCACGAACTCGCCGGGGGCGTGGAACGGTGCGCCGTCGGGGCCGGTGACCGACAGTGCAACCGTTTTCAGCGGCTGCCCGGCAAACCGGCTGCGAAAGTAGTCGCTCCAGCCCGGCCGCACGACGCCCTGGGCGTCGGGGTGGGCCACGTCGAACCCGCAGTTGGACGGCCGCAGCGCGGCGACCGCGACCCCGCGCTGCACCAGCCAGGGTACCCAGGCGCCGTCGGAGCCGAGTCGGGCCCAACTGGCGCCCCCCAACGCAAGCAGCACGGCCTCGGCCAACACGCGGGTTTCACCGGTCGGCGTGGCAAAGCGCAACCCATGGGTCGGGCCTTCGAGGCGGCCGCCCCCATGGGGGTGACCCGCCTGGACCGGGTCGTGCGCGGCGTCCCAACCGATCCAGCGGTGGCGCATGTGAAAGCGCACGCCCGCGGCGCGCAGGCGGTGCAACCAGGCGCGCAGCAACGGCGCGGCCTTCAAGTCGCTGGGGAAGACCCGGCCGGAACTGCCGACAAAGGTCGCAATGCCCAGGCCTTGCGCCCAGGCGCGAATCTCCTTCGGGCCGAAGGCCGCCAACAGTGGCGCGAGCGGCTCACTGCGAGCGCCAAAGCGGCCCAGAAACGGCGCCATCGGCTCGCTGTGTGTGAGGTTCAGGCCGCCCCGGCCGGCCAACAGGAACTTGCGGCCCGCCGAGGGCATGGCATCAAACACATCGACCGGGTGACCTGCCTGTGAAAGTGCCTCCGCCGCCATCAGCCCGGCCGGCCCGGCGCCGATGATCGCGACGCGGTGGGCCGGCACCGTGTCGGCGGCGGTGGTTTCAGTCGGCATGGAGGGCGGCAAGGCGGACGCTCAGGGGCGGCGCAGTGTGACACAGCGTCCAGGACGTAAGAATGATCTGGCGCATGCGACCGACTCGCAGCTCACCCAACGAGAACTGATCATGCCGGCAAGTCACCCTACCCTGTGGACGTTGAGCCTGGCCGTCACCGCCGCGGTGTGCGCGTCGCATTCGGTACCGGCCACGGCCCAGGCGGTCGGCAGTTGCAGCGCCCGCAGCGCGGCGACGGTCGCGCCGCTGGTCGAGCTCTACACCTCCGAGGGCTGCAGCTCCTGCCCGCCGGCGGACCGATGGCTGTCGACGCTGAAGGCCGACCCGCTGACCGTCGCACTCGCTTTTCATGTCGACTATTGGGACCGGTTGGGCTGGAAGGACCGCTTTGCGAGCCCGGCCTACACGCAGCGCCAGGCCGAGCAGCGCACAAGCAATGGCGCGCGCTTCAGCTACACGCCGCAGGTGGTGCTGGACGGCGCCGACCACCCGCGCTGGCATTCGTCAGCCTTGCCGGCGTCTGGCCGGGCACGCGCCACCGCGACCGTCGAGCTGGCCCTGGTGCGCGACGGCAATCGCGTCAGCGCCACGGTTCAGCCGGCGGCGAACGCGCCGGCCCGGTTGGCCGCGTACTGGGCCGTCACCGAGCAAGGTCACCGCACGGCGGTGAAGGCTGGCGAGAACGGCGGGGCGACACTGACCCACGACTTTGTGGTCCGCGAGTACCAGCCCGTGGCGGCATGGACCACGCAACCCGGCACGCCGGTGAGCCTGTCGTTCAGCCCCGGCATGGCCGCGCAGCCGGGGCACGCTCGCCATGTCAACCTGGTGGTTCTGGATGCCGCCACCGGCAAGCCGGTGCAGGCCCTGAAGCTGGGCTGCTGAGCGCGGCTCGGCCGTTCATGCCGGCGCGCCATCGGCCGCGGCGGGCATCGGCGGCCAGACGCGCTCAAACCATTCGAGCACCAGCTCGACCCGCTCGTCGACCTCGAAGCCCTCGCGCTCGGCGCGTTCGGCAAAGTCCTGACGATGAGCGGTGAGCCACCAGCGCAGCGTCAGGTCGCCCTCGCCGGCGTCGAAGGCAAAGGCGTCGTCGATCTCGTTGAAGTGGCGCAGCTCCACATGGGTGCAGCGCACGATCGCCCGCGGCTGGCCGGCGCCGTCGAGCACGACCAGGTGGTCACCGATCCGCGGCAGCGGGTCGAGGTCTTTCTGGAAGTCGCGGTGCAGCGTGGCATGCGCGCGCTTGACGCCGGCCAGCACCGCTTCGGTCAACGCGTCGGCCAGGGCCTGGGTGTCGGCCAGGGCGCTGGCCGAAAAGCCTTCGACCTTGATGGCATTGGCGCGCTGGTAGGCCAGCCAGAAGGGCTCGATGTCCTCGGCCCGGCCCGGCAACGGCGGCCGGCTCACGACGCCGTCGACTCCGGCGCGATCCCGTTGCAGCGGCGCTTCATTCCGGCGCCCGCAAGGCCGCGCGCAACTCCGCGCCGATCTCGGGCTTGGCGGCAAACGGGTCGGTGGGGTTGCGCGCGGACATGATGTCTTCGAGCCGGGTCTGCACACTTCCCAGTGCCAACGGGTGGCTGTAGATGTAGAAGCGGCGTTCGCGCATCGCGTCGAAGACAAACTGTGCCACCTGCGCGGCGCTGACCTTGCCACTGCCCACGGCCTTGTCGTTCATCGCCTGGCCGATCAACTGGCTGCGGGTCGGCTTGGCGCCCTTCTCCTTCAGATCGTCGGGCCGGTTGCGCTGGCTTTGGGTGATGCCGGTGGGCACGAAGAACGGGCACAGCACCGACGCGCTGACCTGGTCGGTGACCAGCGCCAGGTCCTGGTAAAGCGTCTCGGACAACGACACGACCGCATGCTTGGTCACGTTGTAGACGCCCATGTTGGGCGGGTTCAGCAGCCCGGCCATCGAGGCGGTGTTGACGATGTGGCCTTCGTACTTGGGGTCTTTCTTCGCGGCCGCCAGCATCATCGGCGTGAACACCCGCACGCCGTGCGCCACGCCCATCAGGTTGACGCCGACCACCCATTCCCAATCCTTCAACGTGTGTTCCCAGATCAACCCGCCGGCCCCGACCCCGGCGTTGTTGAAGACGAAGTGCGGCACGCCAAAGCGCTTGAGCGTGGCGGCGCCAAGCGCCTCGACCTGGTCGGCCTTGGCGACGTCGATGCGCACCGGCAGCACCAGGTTGCCCATGCCGACGATCTCGGCCGCGGCGTTGTCCAACGCGTCTTGCTGGACGTCGGCCATGACCACGTTCATGCCCTCGCGCGCGGCGATGCGCGCCGCCTCCAGACCGAAGCCGGACCCGGCGCCGGTGATCACGGCCGTGCGGCCTTTGAAGCTTTTCATGGGTGGTTCTCCTGCAAAAATGTAGGCGCGTGGCCGGTCGTGCGCAGCGGCGGCATATTTCAGCCGTTCATGCGCCAAGGGACGTTGTGCCGCGCTGCCGGCGCGTGGCGAACACTTTGCGCAGCGTGTCGCCGAGGTCGCGAACCTCAGCACCTTGGAGTGCCGATTTCTCAAGCAGCAGGCGGTGCAGGCGCGGCAGGTGGTAGTGCGGCACCGCCGGATAGAGGTGGTGTTCCAGGTGGTGGTTCACATGGTGCGGGAACAGCCAGACGCGGCCCAGCCAGTTGGCCACCGTGCCCCAGGTGCGATTGGTCCGCGCCGCGGTCAGCGGCGACGCCAGATCGGTCACCGCCCCATGCTCGCAAATGGCCCGCAGCCGCAGGATCGGTTGCAACACGGTCAGCAGCGGCAGCACCCACAGCACGGCGTACTGGCCCAGGCCTTGCCAGCCCGCGACCGCCAGGCAGGCCAGTGGCAGAGCCGCCTGGAAGGCGAGCACGGCCCACCGGTCGGCCCGGGCCGCCAGGCGCAGTTGCGGCGAGGTGTCGTCCAGCGGCCGTGCGGCCTGGAGGGTCTGCGCGTTCAGCGCCGGCGCGCCGAAGAAGTAGGCAAAGGTCTTCCATGCATTCAGGCCCACGAGATCTTGTGCCAGCTTCGTCCACAAGTAGCCCACGCCGCGCGGATAGCCGCCGTGGATCGCGGTGTCGGGGTCCTCGGCGCTGTAGAGGTGGTTGTGGTGCAGACGGTGGATCACCCGGTAGGTGCACATCGAGATGCCGCTGGCCATGCCGATGCCGCGCCCCACCGCATCGTTGACAGCGCGCCGGCTGAACAGGCGGTAATGCGCCGCCTCGTGGGCCAGCACAAACATCGCGTGCTGCTGCACGCCGACGACCAGCACGCCGAGCAGCACCCACGCGCTGCCCCAGGCCCAGACGCCGAAAACCATCGCCGCGGCGATGAGGCCGAAGGTCAACAGCACCGCCGCGAGCGAACGCAGGTCGTTCAAGGTCGTCAACGGCGCCAGCTCGGCCGCACTCAACACCCGGCGCGCCGCCGCGTTGCCGGAGCCCGCGGCACGCACCGTGGCCGCGCCGGCGGCATCGCCCAGCGGCCGCAGGTCATCGAGAAATTCTTCGCCGCTGCGGGGCGCGTCCATCACCCGCTGCCCGCTCAGACCAGCTTGACCACTTGCTTGCCGAAGTTCCTGCCCTTCAGCAGCCCCAGGAAGGCCTCGGGCGCGGCCGCCAGGCCCTGAGCCACCGTCTCGCGGTACTTGAGCTTGCCGCCGGCCACCATGCCACCCAGCTCCCGCAGCGCCTCGGGCCAAAGCTCCATGTGCTCGCTGACGATGAAACCTTCGACCCGCAGGCGCGACTGCAGGATCAACTGCGGATAGGTGAGTGGAATCGGCTCGCCGTTGTAGCCGCTGATCATTCCGCAGATGGCGATGCGGCCGAACGCGTTCATGCGCGCCAGCACCGCATTGAGGATGTCGCCGCCGACGTTCTCGAAGTAGCCGTCGACACCCGCTGGCGTGGCCTCCTTCAGCGCGGCATAAAACGCCTTCGGGTCGGCATGCGCCTTGTAGTCCACGCAGGAGTCGAAGCCGAGTTCGTCGACGACATAGGCGCATTTCTCGGCGCCTCCGGCAATGCCGACGGCGCGACAGCCGCGCGCCTTGGCCAACTGGCCCACCACGCTGCCCACCGCGCCGCTGGCGGCACTGACCACCACCGTCTCACCGGCCTTGGGCTGGCAAATCTTGAGCAGGCC
>JAYSVE010000626.1:0-1523 GCA_043718725.1 Methylibium sp. | reverse complement strand
GCGATCGTCGGCCAGTTGCCGGTGATGCGCGCGATGTTGTTCACGCGCAGTGGCGAACAGTCGTTCAGCAGCGTCGACTTGTTCGATACCGTGGCGCCCCATCTGAAGGGCTTCGACGAACCGACCCGGTTCAGTTTTTGATGCGGGAGCTGCCGGTCCAGGCGCTGGCCGCATGGTGCGCCGCCGCGGACGCGCCGGTGCTGCTGGACGTGCGCGAGCCCTGGGAGTTTGAACTGGCGGCGATTCGGATCCCCGGCGCGAGCACCCTGCACATCCCGATGGGGGAGCTCGCCGTGCGCCTTGCCGAGATCGACCGCGGCCGGCCCATCGCCTGCATTTGTCATCACGGCGTGCGTAGTGCGCATGTCGTCGCATTTCTGGCGCGCCAGGGCTTCGATCCGGTCTATAACCTCGCCGGTGGCATCGAGGCCTGGTCCACGCAGGTGGATCCCAGCGTCGCGCGCTATTGAGTCCGGGGCCTCGCCCGTCACGCCCACACGATGAAAGATCCTGTCATGCCGCTTGAGCACAATCCAGCCCCGCAAGGTAGCCCCACGGATCGACAGGCGGCACCGGCCTTTCGCAAGCACGCGCCGGCCTGGGCGGCGACCCTGGCGATCGTCCTGAGCCTGGCGACGACCGGCGTGGCCCAGGCCCAAAGCCTGCAATCCCTTTACGAAGCCGCGCGCGCCTACGACGCCACCTACCTTGCCGCCAGGGCATTGGCCGAATCGGCCCAGTACCGGGCCGCGCAGGTCGATGCGCTGCTGCTGCCCAGCGCCGCCCTCCGGGGCAACCTGACCGCGGGCTATGTCGATCTGCCCGGTGCGCGGCCTCCCGGAACGTCTTCGTCGTCGAGCAATGCCGGCGCGGGCCTGTCGGGCAAGCAGCCGTTGTTCAACCGCGCCAACGGCATCACCGTCGATCAGGCCCGCAAGACGCTGGAGGTGTCGCGCGCCGACCTTGAAACCGCCGAGCAAGACCTGATCGTGCGCGTCGCCCAGGCCTACTTCGATGTGCTGGGAGCCCAGGACACGCTGGGCACCACGCGCGCCAGCAAGGCGGCCATCAGCGAACAACTGGCCTCGGCCAAGCGCAATTTCGAGGTCGGGACCGCCACCATCACCGACACCCGTGAAGCCCAGGCCCGCTTCGACCTGGCCACCGCGCAGGAAATCGCGGCCGACAACGACCTGCTCACCAAGCGCATCGCGCTGGACCAACTGGTGGGCCGCAGCGGCGTGACGCCGTTGCAGCTTGCCGTCCCCGTGGCCTTGCCTTCGGTCGCGCCTGCCAACGTCGACACCTGGGTCGGCAATTCAAACACCCAGCACCCGCTGGTTCAGAAGGCCTTGCTTGGGCTGGATGTCGCCCGGCTCGAAACCCAGAAGGCCCGCGCCGGGAGCTTGCCCACGGTCGACGCGGTCGGTGCCTTGAACACCAACCGCCAGTTCGGCGCCGGCAGCACCGGGAGATCCGGCCAGACCAACAGCGCGAGCATCGGCGTGGAGCTCAACATGCCG
>JAYSVE010000625.1:0-1524 GCA_043718725.1 Methylibium sp. | reverse complement strand
CCTCTTCGGCGGCGACCGCTTCTGCGCTCGGCACATGCTTGTCGAGAAACGCGCGAATTTCCCCCTCCGGCAGGGCGCCGACAAAGCCGTCCACCGGTTGACCATCTTTGAACATCACGCAAAACGGGATGCTGCGCACGCCGAACATCTGTGACAGTTGGCCGGCGATGTCGGGTTGTTCATCCGAGTTCAACTTGGCCAGCTTGAAGCGCCCCGCGTAGGCGACCTCCAACTTCTCAAGCAACGGCCCGAGTGCCTTGCAGGGACCGCACCAGGGCGCCCAAATGTCGAGCAAAACGGGTTGCTGGCCAGACGCGATGATGAGCTCGGCTTCGAAATTCTGAACTGAAATATCCAGCATGTTCACAGGTCCCGGGTGAGGCGTACGTGTCAGGGGATGATCGGGTCGACCCGCCTACAATTCAAGGCTGATCAAACACTTGGAGCGATTCAAATGAACCACGCGCCTGTGGTGGTCGGCGTGGTCATGGGGTCCAGCACCGACTGGGATACATTGCGCGCCGCCACTGAGATTCTCGCCGAGTTCGGCGTGCCCCACGAAGCTCGCGTCGTATCTGCGCATCGCATGCCCGACGATATGTTCGCCTACGCCGAATCGGCCGCCGGGCGCGGCCTGAAGGCCATCATCGCCGGGGCCGGTGGTGCTGCGCATTTGCCTGGCATGCTCGCTGCCAAGACGACCGTTCCGGTGCTCGGAGTGCCCGTGGCGAGCCGCCACTTGTCGGGGGTCGATTCGCTGCATTCCATCGTGCAGATGCCCAAGGGCATTCCCGTTGCCACCTTTGCGATTGGGGTGGCCGGAGCTGCGAATGCGGCGCTGTTCGCCGTGGCCATGCTGGCCATCGCCGACCCCGCGTTGCGCGACCAGCTTGACGCGTATCGTCGACGTCAAACCGAAGCTGCACGGGCCATGACGGCGGAGCTGAAATGAGTCGCTTCATTGCCCCTGGCGCGACCCTGGGCGTCGTGGGCGGCGGCCAGCTCGGGCGCATGTTCGTGCACGCGGCCCAGCAAATGGGCTACTTCACGGCGGTGCTTGACGCCGACCCGGCCAGCCCGGCGGGCACGGTGGCCAACTACCACATCCGGACCGACTATCTCGATGAGCAAGGTCTGGCGCAACTGATGCAACGTTGCGCCGCCATCACCACCGAATTCGAGAACGTGCCGGCCATGGCGTTGGTCACTTTGGGCGCGCAACGGCAAGTCGCACCCGGTGCGCAAGCGGTTGCCATTTGCCAGGACCGAGCGACCGAGAAGGCCCACTTCACGAACAGTGGCGTCGGCTGTGCGCCGCATGCGCTGATAGCGACTGCAGACCAACTGGGCGCGGCCAGCGACGACTTGTTGCCAGGCATTCTGAAGACGGCGCGCCTGGGTTACGACGGTAAGGGCCAGTTTCGGGTGCGAACTCGCGCGGAACTGGTGTCGGCGTGGGCAGCGCTCAAAGGCGTGCCGTGCGTTCTTGAGCGCCTGCTGCCGCTGGTGCATGAGATCAGCGTG
>JAYSVE010000624.1:0-1524 GCA_043718725.1 Methylibium sp. | reverse complement strand
AGGCGCGTGATCAGGGCCGGCGTGTCGCAACTGTCCGGCAGGTAGACCGTGGCAAACGAGCCCAGCGCGCCGTGGTGCACCACGTAGGGGTCGGTGATCGGCAGGATCACCCGTGCACGATGTCCGCCCCCTGGGCCGCCGGTCGGCGTCCCACCCCCCGAGGGGGGCGCGCCCCCTTGGTGAACTGAGGCCGGTGCCTCACCCAACCACTCATCCAGCAAGTCTTGCAGGTAGATGACATCCGGCTGGGCGTCCATGCCGGTCTTGGCGTTCATGCCGTGGTCGGCGGTCAGCGCGATCACGCAGCCCATCGCGTCCAATTCGCCCAGGTAGCGGTCCATCATGGCGTAGAAGGCATTGGCGCCGGGCGTGCCGGGCGCGTGCTTGTGCTGGATGTAGTCGGTGGTCGACAGGTACATCACATCGGGCCGGCGTGTGGCCATCAATTTGACGCCGGCGGCGAAGACGAACTCGGACAATTCGGCGCTGTAGACATCGGGCAGCGGCATGCCGACCAGGCCGAGCACGTCGCTGATGCCGTTGTCGTCCAGCGTCACCGCATCGGCTTTTTCCGTAGAGAAGCAGATGCCGGTCATGCCCTTGCCCATCATCCCCACGCCCATCATCCCCACACCCAACAAGCGGCGCAGCTTGTCCTTGGCAGTGATCACCGCGCAGGCCTTGCCGGCACCGGACAGCGCGGCCAGGATGGTCGGCGCGCGCAGCCACTTCGGGTCGTTCATCATCACCTCGGTGTCCGAGGCGGTGTCGTAGAGGTAGTTGCCGCAGATGCCGTGCACCGACGGCGGCGCGCCGGTGACGATGCTCAGGTTGTTGGGGTTGGTGAAGCTGGGGATCACGCAGTCGGCGATCAGCGCGGTGCCGGTGGCCAAGGTGCGCGCCATCCAGGGCATCACCCCGGCGGCCACGGCCTGGGCGATGTACTCGGGCTCGCAGCCATCGACGCAGACCACCACGGTGGGCGCCCGGGGCAGTTGATAGGAACGTCCGTTGACTTCAAGCATGGCGGGGCTTTCTGGCGGCGCTGTGGGGCGCTGCATCGATGCGGCCGGCGGCGACGGCCGGCGACGCGTGGTGGTTCAGGGTGCGCTGTTTGCTTTCCAGCACATGGGCGCGCAGCGCGCGGCCGGCGCCGTCGGCGTCACCGGCGGCAATGGCTTTCAAAATCGCCCGGTGCTCTTGCACCGACAGCGGGATCTGCTGGCCGTCGGCCAGGTTGACGCGGCGAAACAGCGACAGCTCTTTGACCAGCCGACGGTACAGATCGATCAGCTTGCGGTTGCCCACAAACTCGACGATGCGGTCGTGGAAGGCCAGGTTGAGCCGGTGGTACGGGTCGCTGGCAGCGCTGTCGTGCCCTTCCTTCAACAAGCGCTCCATCTGCTCGACCATGCTGCGCAACTCTCTCAGCTGCTCGGGCGTGATGCGCTCGGCCAGTTGGCGGCCCGCCGATTCGTCGACCATCGCGCGCAGGTCGTAAATCTCCATCGCCTCGGCCAGCGG
>JAYSVE010000623.1:0-3589 GCA_043718725.1 Methylibium sp. | reverse complement strand
TCCGTTCACCGAAACCTCGGGCAGCTTCGTCAGCGCCGAGGGGCGGGTGCAAAGCTTTCACGGCGTCGTCAAGCCGCTGGGCGATGCCCGCCCCGCCTGGAAGGTGATTCGGGTGCTGGCCAACCTGTTGGAGCTGAAAGGTTTCGACTTCGAGACCTCGGAAGAAGTGCGCGCCCAGGCGCTGGGAGACCCGTCGACGCTGGCCGCGCGTTTGAACAACGCCCGCGTCGAGCACGTCGAAGCGGTTGCGCCGGCCGCCGGCCTGGAGCGCATCGCCGATGTGCCGATCTACGCCAGCGATGCCGTCGTGCGGCGTGCCGCCTCGCTGCAACTCACCCGGGATGCGCTTGCGCCTGTGGTCGGGCTGCCGACGGGTTTGTGGGCGCAACTCGGCCTGGCCGATGCGGCGCGGGTGCGTGTCGGCCGCGGCGCCACCCAGGTCGTGCTGCCGGCCCGGCTTGACCCCAGCCTGGCGCCGAACGCGGTGCGGGTGCCCGCCGGTCATGCGGACACCGCCGCGTTGGGCGCGATGTTCGGCGGCCTCACGGTCGAGAAGGCCTGAGCATGCTGGACACGATCACGACTTACGGGAGCGGCCTGCTCGGCGGTGCCTGGCCAGTCGTCTGGACGCTGGTCAAGATCGTTGCGCTGCTGGCGCCGCTGATGGGCGCGGTCGCCTACCTCACGTTGTGGGAGCGCAAGGCGATCGGCTGGACCCAGGTCCGGCCCGGTCCGAACCGCGTCGGTCCGTGGGGCCTGCTGACGCCGATTGCCGACGCGTTGAAGCTGATGTTCAAGGAGATCATCATCCCGACCGCGGCCAACAGGGGTCTGTTCCTGCTGGGGCCGGTCATGACCATCATGCCGTCGCTGGCGGCGTGGGTGGTGGTGCCGTTCGGGCCCGAGATTGCGCTGGCCAACATCAATGCCGGCCTGCTGTTCTTGATGGCCATCACGTCGATCGAGGTCTATGGCGTGATCATCGCCGGCTGGGCCTCGAATTCAAAGTACGCCTTCCTCGGCGCGCTGCGCGCTTCGGCGCAAATGGTCAGCTATGAAATCCCGATGGGCTTTGCGCTGGTCGTGGTGCTGATGGTGACCGGCAGCCTGAACATGACCGACATCGTACTGGTGCAGGGCAAGGGCCAGTTTGCCGAGATGGGCCTGGGCTTCCTGTCGTGGAACTGGCTGCCGCTGTTCCCGATTTTCATCGTCTACTTCATCTCCGGCCTGGCCGAAACCAACCGCCATCCGTTCGACGTGGTCGAGGGCGAATCGGAGATCGTCGCCGGCCACATGGTCGAGTACTCCGGCATGGCGTTCGCGATGTTCTTCCTGGCTGAGTACGCGAACATGCTGCTGGTGTCCATCCTGGCGGTCACGATGTTCCTGGGCGGCTGGTTGTCGCCCATCGACAGCGACCTGTTCAACGCCATCCCGGGCTGGATCTGGCTGGGGATCAAGACCTTCCTCGTGGTGACGGTCTTCCTGTGGGTTCGCGCAACGTTCCCGCGCTACCGCTACGACCAGATCATGCGCCTGGGCTGGAAGATCTTCATTCCGGTGACCCTGGTGTGGCTGGTCGTCGTCGGGCTGTGGATCCAGTCGCCCTGGAACATCTGGAAGTGAGGCAAAGCCCGAGCATGAGCACCGCCACCCCCGTCAAGGACTTCTTCAAGAGCTTCCTGTTGCTTGAGTTGCTCAAGGGCATGAAGCTCACCGGCCGGCACTTCTTTTCGCCGGCGATCACGGTCCAGTTCCCCGAAGAAAAGACGCCGATGTCGCCGCGCTTTCGCGGCCTGCATGCGCTGCGCCGCTACGAGAACGGCGAAGAGCGTTGCATCGCCTGCAAGCTGTGCGAGGCGGTCTGCCCGGCGCTGGCCATCACGATCGAGAGCGACGTGCGCGACGACGGTTCGCGGCGCACCACGCGCTACGACATCGACCTGACCAAGTGCATCTTCTGCGGCTTTTGCGAAGAGAGCTGCCCGGTCGACTCGATCGTTGAAACCCACATCTTCGAGTACCACGGTGAGAAGCGCGGCGACCTGTACTTCACCAAGGACATGCTGCTCGCCGTGGGCGACCGCTACGAGAAGGAAATTTCCGAACAGAAGGCGGCCGATGCGAAGTACCGCTGAGCCCGGCTCGGCCGTTCGCGTTTGCGCATTCACGACATGAACACGACCACCGCGCTTTTCTACATCTTCTCCAGCGTGCTGCTGCTCGCGGCGTTTCGCGTGATCACGGCGCGCAGCGCGGTGCATTCGGCGCTGTTCCTGGTGCTCGCGTTCTTCAGCGCGGCCTGCGTGTGGATGCTGTTGCGGGCCGAGTTCCTGGCCATCTCGCTGGTGCTGGTGTACGTTGGCGCGGTGATGGTGCTGTTCCTGTTTGTCGTGATGATGCTCGACGTCAACATCGAAGGCCTGCGCGACGGCTTCTGGAAGCACTTTCCGGTGGCCGCCCTCGTTGGCGTGATCATCGCGCTCGAGATGGCGGCGGTGCTGCTTCCGGGCTTTCGGCTCACCGACGCGCCGCTCGCCGACGCGGCCGCGTTGAAGCTGGGCAACACCAAGCTGCTGGGCATCGAGATCTACACCAAGTATCTGTACCCGCTGCAAATTGCCGCGGTGCTGCTGCTGGTGGCCATCGTCGCGGCCATCGCGCTGACGTTGCGCCGGCGCAAGGATGCCAAGGGCCAGAAGCCGTCCGAACAAGTCCGCGCCAAGAAGGCCGACCGCATGCGCCTCGTGAAGATGAATGCCGAGGTCGAACGGCCCGCCGCCGGCCCGGCCATCGCCGCCACCGGAGACAAGCCATGATGCTGGGCACCGTCACGCTCGGGCACTACCTGTCGGTGGGCGCCATCCTGTTCGCGCTGTCGGTGATCGGCATTTTTCTCAACCGCAAGAACCTGATCGTGCTGTTGATGGCCATCGAGCTGATGCTGCTGGCCGTGAACCTGAACTTCGTCGCCTTCTCGCATTACCTGCCGGTCGTGGCCGACCGCATGGCGGGGCAGGTGTTCGTGTTTTTCATCCTCACCGTCGCGGCGGCCGAATCGGCCATCGGCCTGGCGATCCTGGTGGTGCTGTTCCGCAACCGGGCGACCATCAACGTCGACGAGTTGGACAGCCTCAAGGGCTGACCCGCGCATCGCCCTGTTCCAGCCAGCCCTGCCCTCCATGTCTGCACAACTTTCCGCTTCGCTGCTTCTCGTCGTGCCGCTGGCGCCCCTGGCCGGCGCCATCGCCGCGGGCCTGCTCGGCAAGGTGATCGGCCGGCGCGGCGCGCACACGGTCACCATCCTGGGCGTGTTCGTCGCGTTCGTCATTTCGGCGCTGACGCTCAAGGCGGTGGCGCTCGACGGTGCGCGCTTCAACGCCACGATCTACGAGTGGATGGTGCTGGGCGGCTTGAAGATGGAAGTCGGTTTCCTCATCGACGGCCTGTCGGCGATGATGATGTGCGTCGTGACCTTCGTTTCGCTGATGGTGCACATCTTCACCATCGGCTACATGGCGGAAGACCCGGGCTACCAGCGCTTCTTCAGCTACATCGCGCTGTTCACGTTCTCGATGTTGATGCT
>JAYSVE010000622.1:0-1528 GCA_043718725.1 Methylibium sp. | reverse complement strand
TTTCCAGCATGCGGCCGCCTTTTCCTGGCGCCAGGGTCATTCGACCGCTGGCGAGTCAACGCAAATCAGAGCAGCTTGGCCTTCTCGATCAAGCGGGTAACGGTCCACGACTTCGTTTTGCTGATCGGGCGACCCTCGGAAATCTCAACCAAATCGCCCATTTTGAACTCGCCCATTTCATCGTGGGCGTGGTATTTGCTGGACTTGGCCACGATCTTGCCGTAGAGCTCATGCGCGGTGCGCCGCTCGACCAGCACCGTGACGGTTTTCGACCGCTTGTCGCTGACGACGCGGCCCACCAGGGTGCGCTTGTTCTTCACAGGCGCTGCAGTTGCTGCTGTTGCGGCTGTTGCAACTGCACTTTGGGTTTCGCTCACTTGGCGGCCTCCTTCGTGGCTTGGCGCTTCTTCTCGGCAATGATGGTTTTGGCCCGCGCCACGTCGCGCCGGGTGTTGCCCAGTTGGGTGTGGTTGGTGAGCTGTTGTGTGGCGCGTTGCATGCGCAGGCCGAAATGGGCCTTCAGCAGTTCGGAGACTTCTTTCTCCAGGCCCGCGATGTCCTTGGTGCGCAGTTCAGATGCTTTCATCGTCTTTCTTTCGCCTCAAGTGCCAACCTGGCGCGCCACAAATGTGGTGCGCAAGGGCAGCTTGGCCGAAGCCAGCAGGAAGGCTTCACGAGCCAGTTGCTCGGGCACGCCGTTAATTTCGTACAGCACCTTGCCTGGCTGGATCTCGGCCACGTAGTACTCGGGGTTGCCCTTGCCGTTGCCCATGCGCACCTCGGCCGGCTTTTGCGAGATCGGCTTGTCGGGGAAGATGCGGATGAAGATGCGGCCACCCCGTTTGATGTGGCGGCTGATGGCGCGGCGCGCGGCTTCAATCTGGCGCGCAGTGATGCGGCCGCGTTCGGTGGCCTTCAGGCCGAATTCGCCGAACGAGACGTTGGCACCACGCGTGGCGATGCCGGTGTTGCGGCCCTTGTGTTCCTTGCGGAACTTGCGACGTGCGGGTTGCAGCATCGTTATTCTCCTTTGCTCTCGCCAGCAGCCGGGGCGGCAGGCGTGGCGCGGCGCACGCGTTTGACGGCCGGGCCTTTGGGTCCGTCACTGGCAGTACCGGCCGGTGCAGCAGCGGCTGGCGCTGCGGCATCGGCACGCGGGGCACGATCACCGCCCGGGCGGCCACGGCCACCGGGTGCACCCGGTCCGCCAGGGCGTCCATCGGGACGTGGGCGGCGGTCGCGGCGGTCGTTGTCGTTTTCGGTTTTGGGCAACTGCGGCGCATCGCCATTGGCCAAACGGTCCCCGCGGTAGACCCACACCTTGACGCCAATGACGCCGTAAGTGGTCTTGGCTTCAGAGAAGCCGTAGTCGATGTCGGCACGCAAGGTGTGCAACGGCACACGGCCTTCGCGGTACCACTCGGTGCGCGCGATTTCAATGCCGTTCAAACGGCCGGCGCTCATGATCTTGATGCCTTGCGCACCCAGACGCATGGCGTTCTGCATCGCGCGTTTCATCGCACGGCGG
>JAYSVE010000621.1:0-1528 GCA_043718725.1 Methylibium sp. | reverse complement strand
CGACGGGTCCGAAGACAGGAAAATGATTATAGAAACCGATTGCTGCAGTGCACATTCGCCACCACACCCCACCCGTGGATGTTGTCACAAGGCGTCAGCGGGTGCCGAAATCATTGAAAACGGCCCTCTCAAAGGGCCGTCGATCAAGCCGCCGGGCAGCTGCGCCTAATTGACACCGATATCCAGACGCTTGGGCGCCGGGTGGTGGTGGTCCTGCAGGCGGTCTTTGTGGCGGCAGACCTGGCGGTCCAGCTTGTCCATCAACTGGTCGATCGCCGCGTAAAGGTCTTCATGGGATTGTTCGACGAAGATGTCCTTTCCTTTGACATGGAGGGTTACTTCGGCCTTCTGCCGTCGTTCCTTCTCCTTGAGCTTCTCAACCGTCAGCAGCACATTGACGTCGACCACCTGGTCGAAGTGCCGAGTGACCCGTTCCAGCTTGGTGAGCACGTACTCACGAAGTGACGGCGTCACGTCCAGATGATGTCCGCTGATCGTCAGGTTCATCAGATCGTCCTTTCAAAGGGGTTTTTCGGAAACCGGACGGGCCGCGAAGGCTTCAGGCGCTTTGCAGGTCTGCGGCAGATTCGCTGCCCGTCCAGGTCCAGTGTGCTCCCGTTTCCGGTCGGATGACAAGGGGATGACAGGGCGATCGTCGTGAGCATTTACCGGCCATCGGCTTCGCGCGAGAGACCGTAACGGTTGTAGCCAAAGGCGTCCTGTCAGACCTGACATGCGTGTTTTCCTAGGGGTGATCCCCAGGTGGACGATGCAAACGCGGTAAAGTGAAAAACAGCCGCGAAGGGCGACGATCAGTTCCGACGTCACCGCAACTGGGCCGGCTGCGGTATTCGATATTCCAGGTTGCCGCCGGCTTTTCATGCGCGGCCTGTCGGAAAGGTGTTGGCGAGGCCATGCGCAAGAGCGCGACGAATGATGATGTGTTGTCGACCCGCGAGGCAGCCGAGCGATTGGGCGTGGCCTTGCGCACGGTGCAGTTGTGGGTCGAGGGTGGCGTGCTGCCAGCCTGGAAGACCGCAGGAGGCCACCGTCGGATTTCCCGTGCGGCGGTCGAGCGCCTGATCGGCGAGCGCAGCGCCGCCCTGTCCGGCGACAGCCAACGCGGCGGCTTGAGCGGGTTGTCGGGCTCGGCGCCGGCCGATCTGCGCATGAAGCTGATGGTGGTCGAGGACGAGCCCGACTTGCTGCGGCTGTTCACGCTGGTGATTGCGGGCTGGGATCTGCCGATCGACGTGACGCCGGCGGGCAACGGTTTCGAGGCCTTGCTGCGCATGGGCCAGGATTGCCCCGACCTGCTGGTCACCGACCTGAACATGCCGGGCATGGACGGTTTCAAGATGATCGCCTCGCTGCGGGGTCTCGGTGCCTCGTTCGACGACATGGACATCGTTGCGGTCACCGGCTTGTCTGCCGATGAAATCGACCGCCGCGGCGGCTTGCCGGCCGGCGTGCGGGTTTTCCACAAGCCGGTGCCGTTCGACGAGATCGAGATGCTGGTGCGCGAGCG
>JAYSVE010000063.1:0-13542 GCA_043718725.1 Methylibium sp. | reverse complement strand
TCGAGCAGGCCGCCCACCACACGACCATCGGGAAGTGTCGTCCTGTCAGCGAGTTTGTTCAGCAGCCAGTCGTAGAACGGCCGCTGGTCCTCGAATTCGAGCGTGCAGATACTATGGGTGATCTGCTCCAGCGCATCCTCGATCGGGTGCGCATAGGCGTACATCGGGTAGATGCACCAGCGGTCGCCGGTGTTGTGGTGTGTCGCGCGCTTGATGCGGTACAGCGCCGGGTCGCGCAGGTTGATATTGGGGCTGGCCATGTCGATCTTGGCGCGCAGCACGGCGGCGCCGTCGGCGAGCTGACCCTCGCGCATGGCGCGAAAGCGTGCCAGGCTCTCGGTCGCCGTGCGCGCGCGGAACGGGCTGTCGCTGCCGGGCGTGTTGAAGTCGCCGCGGCTGGCGCGCATCTCGTCGGCGCTTTGCTCGTCGACATAGGCCAGGCCGGCCTCGATCAGGGCCTCGGCGGCGCGGTACATGAAGTCGAAATAGTCGCTGGCGTAGTAGAGGTGGCTGACGCGCTGGCCGCCGACATCGGCCTCCCAATCGAAGCCCAGCCACTTCACCGCGTCCAGGATCGCGTCGACGTACTCCTGCTCTTCCTTTTCCGGGTTGGTGTCGTCCAAGCGCAGGTGGCAGACGCCACCGTAGTCGCGCGCCAGACCGAAGTTCAAGCAGATGCTCTTGGCGTGGCCGACATGCAGATAGCCGTTCGGCTCAGGCGGGAAGCGGGTGCGGATGTTCGCCGGGTCGCGCGGGCCGCCCGCATGGTGGGCCGCGTCACCGGGCGTGCCGGCGAAATGGCGCTCGGCGTAGGTGCCCTGGGCCAGGTCGCGTTCGATGATCTGGCGCAGAAAATTGCTGGGTTTGCCGGGATCGGCGGCGTCTGTGGTCATGGGTGGATTCTATCGGCGGGGGTCGTGCGCGCCGTTTCCCCGGGGCAAGCCGCGCCACATCCGGACACATCAGCTTTACCTTTGTTGACATGCCAGGCGTCAACTTTGGTCTTCCGGGCTTCGTTGTGGGTGCAGGCACGCAATTGCTGCGCGCCCACACCAGGAGAAACGGAATGAGAAAGCCCCTGATCGCAGCCCTTGCCGTCGCCGCCGCCTTGCTGGCCGCTGGTGCGGCCCACGCGGGCGGCAATGTGCAATGGTCTGTCGGCATCAACCTGCCCAATGTGGCCACGGTCATCACCAACGGCCCGTTCTATTCGCAGCCGCAAGTGGTTTATGAACCGGCGCCTGTGGTCTATGCCCCGGCACCGGTCGTCTATGCCCCGGCACCGGTGGTGTACCAGCGTGCGCCGCGGGTCGTCTACCAGGAGCCGGTGATTGTTTACCAGCCGGTGCCGGTGAGCCGTGGCCACTGGGTGCCTCAGGGCCATCGCCGCGACTGGGACCGTGACGGCGACGGCATCCCGAACCGCTACGACCGCGTTGACAACCGCTGGCACGGAGCGCGTGGTCACGGCGACCGCGACCATGACGGCGTGCCGAACCGCTACGACCGCTACGACCGCGTCGACAACCGTCAGTTCGCCGACCGCGACCACGACGGCATCCCCAACCGGGTTGACCGCTGGGACGCCCGCAAGGGCCGTCATTGATCTGACGCCGATGTTTGAGTGAGTTTGAAGAGCGCCGCAAGGCGCTCTTCGTGTTGGCGAACCCGCTGTTGCCGGGCCGTGCCGTTCGCAACAGTTCGCAACAAAATGGCCGCCCGGGGCCGCCCGTTACGATCCAGGGATCACCACTCTCGACTGGATCCGGACATGTCCCCCAAAGCCCCCATCTTCGTGATCGGCGCCCCTCTGCCGGTGATTGAACAAGGTCTGGCGCCGCTCTTTGACGTGCGGCGCGAGGCCGCGAGCGACATCCGCGGCCTGGCGGTGGCGGGTGGCCATGTGCGCATCGACGCCGCGCTGATGGACCGCCTGCCCGAGCTCGAAATCGTCGCCAGCCTGGGCGTCGGCTACGACCATGTGGATGCGACAGAGGCCGCGCGGCGCGGCGTGATCGTGACCCACACGCCCGACGTTCTGACCGGCGAGGTGGCCGACCTGGCGATGTGCCTGTTGCTGTCCACCATTCGGCAGATTCCCCAGGCCGAGCGCTTTGTGCGTGGCGGCCAATGGCTCGGCGGCAACTTCCCGTTGACCACGACGCTGCGTGAGCGCAAGGTCGGCATCCTCGGGCTGGGCCGCATCGGCAAGGCGATCGCGAAGCGGCTGGTGGCGTCGGATGTGACGGTGCAATACCACGGCCGCAAGGCGCAGGCCGACGTGGCCTTTCAATACCACGCCACCCTGCTGGGGCTGGCCGAAAGCTGCGACGTGTTGCTGGTGGTGGCCTCCGGTGGCCCCGAGACGCACCACCTGGTGAACGCCGACGTGCTGAAGGCGCTGGGGCCGGTTGGCATTCTCATCAACGTCGGGCGCGGCAGCGTCGTCGACGAAGCGGCGTTGATCGAAGCGCTGCGCAACAAGACCATTTTGTCGGCCGGGCTCGACGTGTTCGAAAACGAGCCCAAGGTGCCGCCGGCGTTGCTGGCCATGGACCATGTCGTGCTGCTGCCGCACGTGGGCTCGGCCTCGGTCTACACGCGCAGGGCCATGGCCCAACTGGTGGTGGACAACCTGGCGGCGTGGTTCGAGGGCCGTGGCCCGTTGACGCCGGTGCCGGAGTGCCAGCATCTGAAGGCCGCCGCGCGCGCCACGGCGATGCGTTGATCGCCGGCGCGCATTGGCGGCAAGTGCTCGGCGTGTCGGCCACGCGCTGGAGGTTGATGACAAGTTCAGCGGCCGAACAGGCGTCGATCGCGTCGAATGCATCACGAGCGCAGGGCCGCCGCGCGCGCCGTGCCGCCGCCCGGTTTCTAGAATCGGCCCACGCTGCCTGTCGAAGCAGCGCGGGAACACCATGGACGCGGCAGCGCAGCAGGCCGCTCGTGCCGCCGTCCTGCGGACCGAGTCGGAGCCCACAGGGTCGGCCAGGGCATTGGCGGGTTGGCATGTCAGCCTGCTCGGCGGCCTGTGCCTGAGCGACGCCACGCAGCGCATCACGCGCCTGCCCGGCCGTGCCGTCACCGCCTTGCTGGCCCGCCTGGCGCTGGCCCCGGAGCGCGCCCACGCCCGCGAGGAACTGGTCGACCTGCTGTGGCCGGGGGTTGCGCTGGAGGTGGGACGCAATCGGTTGCGCCAGGCGCTGTCGACCTTGAAGAGCATCCTCGAGCCGGCCGGGGCGGTGATGCCCCGGCCGATTCTGGCGGCGGATCGAACCCACATCCGCGTCGTGCCCGGCGCCTTGGCCTGCGATGCCGTTCAGTTCGAACAGCATGTGCGGGCCGGCCAGGCCGACGCGGCGCGCGCGCTGTACCGGGGGGAACTGCTGCCGGGTTTTTATGACGAGTGGATCGCCGACGAGCGCCTGCGCCTGGAGGCGCTGAACGACCGCCTGGCATTGCTGCCGCAGCCGCGGCCCGAGCCGCCGGCGCAGGGCGCCCGGCCCGTCGAGGCCGCCCGCTTGCGCGGCTTCTCGGCCCCGCCGGCGCGGGTGACGCTGCCCAGCTACCTGACCCGCATGTTTGGGGCCGATGCGCAGGGCACGCGGCTGCGCGACGCGGTGCTCGCCCATCGCCTGGTCACGATGATCGGTCCGGGCGGCGCGGGCAAGACCCGCCTGGCGGTCGAGGTGGCGCATTCGCTGCGTCAACACGGCGGCTGGCCGCTGCCGGTGGCCGATCCGTCCGAGCCGTTCGATCTGATCGCCTTTGTCCCGCTGGTGGCCTGCACGACGCGGGCCCAGGCTTGCGACGCGATCACCGGCGCGCTGCAAATTGCGCCGCGCGCCGCCGAGCCGCTGGTCGCCCTGATCGACGCGCTGGCCGGGCGCCGCACGCTGCTGGTGTTGGACAACTTTGAACAACTGGTCGGACACGCCGAAGACCTGGTCGCGCAGTTGGTGGCACGCCTGCCTGCGCTGCATGTGATGGTCACCTCGCGCCGGCCGCTGGGCGTGGACGGCGAGCTTGAATTCACCGTCGCGGCGCTGGCCCTCCCGGCGGTCGACGCCGAGCCCGGCCAGGCGGCCCGCAATGCCGCCGTCGCACTGTTCGTCGAGCGCGCACGCGCCGTGCGCGCCGACTTCCACCTCGGCCCGCGCAACGCGGCGACGCTGGTCGCGCTGGTGCATGCGCTGGAGGGCATGCCGCTGGCCATCGAACTGGCGGCGTCGCGGGTGCGCAGCATCGCGCCCGCCGACATGCTCGCGCGCCTGCGCGGCTCGGGCACGCCGCGGCTCGACCTGCTGGCGCGCAGTGGACCGCGCAGCAGCTTTGATCCACGCCACACCTCGATGCTGCGCACGATCGCGTGGAGCTGGGAACTGCTGGGCACCGACGCCGCCCGGTATCTGTCGGCCCTCACGGTCTTTCCCGGTGGCTTTTGCGCGGCCGCGGCGCTCGCATTGGCCGACGACGGCGTGATCGACCCCCAACTGCTGCTGGACGAACTGGTGGCGAACTCACTCGTGCACGCACAGCCAGGGGACGCCGGCGCCAGCGACGCGCTGCGCTTCGGCCTGTACCAGCCGATCCGCGAATTCGCCGCCGCGCGGCTGGACGACGCAACGGCACGCCACGGGCGCCACCGATTGCGCGCCTGGGCGCTGGCCTGGGCGCGCGCGCTGCCGCGCACCCCGCCCCTGGCCGAACTGCGCAGCGAAATGCCCAACCTGCTGGCGGCCCTGGCCAGCGCCGCCCAGGACCATGCGGGCGGCGCTGCGACCCTGCTGCTGATCGAACTGCGCCGCTGCCTGGAAGATGTCGAGCTTCCCGCCGAGGGTCTGGCCGATGCGCAGGCCGCCGTCGAGCAATGTCCCGACCCGTGCCTGCGGGCGCGCGGCCATGCCGTGCTGGGCCCGCTGCTGTTCACGGCCGGCCAGTCGGGCGCGGCCCTGCGCCACGCCGAGCTCGGCGTGGCGTGCGAGCAGCTCGATGCGGCGCAACGCGCGCGCGCCTTGCATTCGCTGGCCCGGGTGCGTTGGCGCCACCGGCGCCGCGCCGAGGAGGTGCTGCCGCTGTTGGACGAAGCCCAGGCGCTGGTCCAGGCGTCGGACGACCTTGAGCTGCGTGCCAGCGTTCTGGCCCAGCGCGCGTTCGTCTCCAACGCGCAGTCGGCCGGACAAGTCGACGGCGAAGATTTGCACGCCCAGGCCCTGGCCCTGTGGGAGCGCTTGGGCAACCAGCATGCGATCGACAGCGGGCGCTACAACCTCGCGGTGTGCGCCCAGAACACCGGCTGCAACCGGCAAGCGCTGGAGCGCCTGGCCCCCATCATCGCCAGTGCGCGCGCGCTGCAAGACTGGCGCCGGTTGAACCAGTCGCTCAACGTGCGCGGCAATGCCTTCAGCGGGTTGCGCGATTGGCCCAGCGCCATGGCCGACTACCAGGAATGCATTCGCATCGGTTGGCAGGGCATGGCCTCCTACGATCTGGCCTACGGGCTGTGGAACCTGCCGCGCACGCTCGCGCATTCGCGCCAGCCGCAAGTGTCGATTCGCATCGTGGCCTTCGCCGCGATGTTCTGGCGCACCCGCTTTGGTGAGCTCAGCGCCAGCGACGAGCGCGACCTGCGGCGGGTGCGACGCCTGGCGGCGCGACAAATCAGCGCGGCCGACATCGAAACCCTGTGGCGCGAGGGCGAGCAGTTGTCGCTGGCGCAGGCGGTGGCCCTGGCGCTGGGCGCGCAACCGGCGACCTGAACCGCGGTCTTGAGCACGGTCGCGCCTTTGTGCGGCAGCGCCAAACTCAGTGTTTCTCCCAACAAGCCTTTAACGGTTCACCGGCTTCACCGCTAGCGTTTGCCTAACGGTGGGCGCCGATCCTTCGCTGCACCGGCCCGCATCGGGCCCCGGTTCAACACGGAGGCAGCGAATGAACCCCAGCAACCACCCTCGATCCCCTTCCACGCCGCGGCGTGCACGCACGACCGCAATCACCATCGCCGTCGCCCTGGCCTGTGCCACGGCGCAGGCGCAGACCTGGGACTACAAGTCCTACAAGAAGTCCAAGACGGGCCAGTACAACAAGGACGACTTCGTTGTCGGCAGCATCTCGGTCGAACAGAAGGACGGCAAGGCCTTCTTCCGGATGACGGCCGGCGCGACCGACGTCTGCTACCGCGGCGCCTTGCCCGCCACGCTGACCCAGTCCGACGCCACCACGGTCATCGAGGTGACCCAGCCCGTCGCCGGATGCGAAGCGTTCCGCTACACGATCCACAACGACGGCAGCGGCGGGTTCAAGGAAGTCCGCTACAGCGGCGCCGCTGAATGGGTGAAGTCCAGGTTCGACCATGGCTTGAGACCGATGAAGTAGGCGCTGCGCCGGCCACCGGCGTGGCCGCAAGTAGACCGATCCATAACGCCCATTTTTGCTTCCCTTCGATCTGGAGTTGAACAATGAACACCGCAACAGAATTTCCCGACACCCGGTTTGCACAACTCACCCGCCTCGGCGCACTGTTCGCCAGTGCCGCCGCACTGACCCTGGCGCTGCCCGGCTGCGGCGGTGGCGGTGGCGGCGATGCGCCGGCCAACCCGCCGGTCGCGGCGACGCCCACGCCGCCCCGCAGTGTCTCGATCGACGGCGTGGTTGCCGACGGCCCGCTGCAAGGCGCCATCGCCTGCTACGACCTGAACGACAACGGCGCCTGCGAAGCCGCGGAGCCGACGTCGTCGGCCACCGACGTGAACGGCAGCTACTCGGTCAGCGTGCTGGCCACCGATGCCGGCCTGCATGCCGTCGTCGTCAACGTGCCTGCCACCGCGATCGACCAGACCACCGGTGCGGCGATCGGCGTGGCCTTGACGCTCAGCGCCCCCGCCACAAACACACCGGGCGGGCAAAGCATTTTTGTGAGCCCGTTGACCACGCTGGTGGTCAGCCACATGCAAGCCACCGGCGCCAGCGCTGCCGTGGCGGCTGCGGCCATCCAGGCGCAGGCCGGCTTGACGCTGTCGCCGCTGTTCGACTTCAGCGGCCCCGGCGCCGCCGCGCAACAGTCGGCGTTGCTGGCCCGGCTGGTGGTGCAGACCCACAAGGCCCTGGCCACTGCGATGGCGCCCAGGCTGGGGCAGCCGGACGTGAGTGGCGCAACGGTGACGCAGGCCGACATCGACAAGGCCGTGGCGAATGCGCTGCGTGCCTCGTTGCCGGCGCTGGCAGCCACGGTGGCCGACCCGGCCGTCAGTGGCGCGACCGATGTGCAGGCCGCATTGGTCGCGGCGGCCACGGAACTGGTCGCGACGCAACCGGCGCTGAACGCCGCCGAGGCACTGACCGCGGTGTCGGCTGCCAAGCTGGCCGATTTTCAGGCCGCTGCGGCACCGACCGCGACGGCCGCGCTGCGGACGTTCACCTACACCGATGCCAACAACTGGGCCTACCGCAGCATGGCCGCCGACACCGCCGACAACACGCCCGACGCAGCCGGCCTGGTGCACTTCTACGACATCCACAAACGGGCCACTGCCGGGGTCGTCAGCACCTGGGGCTTCGGCACGCTCGAGGCGCGCAAGGGCGACCGGCACTGGAACGGCAGCGGCTGGGTCGAGTGCGCGCTCGGCCGGCGCAGCAGCCAGTCGCCCCGGGACGCGCAGGGCCGCAGCGTCTATGACTACTGCGATGGCTACGAGCGCGGCGTGAGCCTGCGCACCGGCATCGACATCGCCGGCCAAACAATGGCCAGCGTCATCGCCGACAAGATCCGCAGCCACCCTGGCGCGGACAGCGGCACGGCCTACGCCGACTGGGGCCCGACCAACCTCGCCCCATTGGGCGGCACGACATTCCCGGCGGGCTCGCAGCTTTACTACCAGACCACCACACCCACCGAAACCGCCTTTGGCTACGACGTCACGGGCGCGGTCGGTACCTGGGGAACGTCGGTTGCGGCCGGCGGCGACGCGCGCAACAACAACACCTTGCCCTGCTACGCGGCCTACATCGATTCGCTCGACATCGATGCGGTCGGCGTGGGCACGCTCGAACAACTGGTCACCGTCAACCGCGGAACGCCTTGCACAGTGGACCCGCAGAACACGTCCACCGGCAGCAGCCTGAACCCCAACATCTGGTGGGGGGGCACCAGCCTCTCGCTGGGCAACGTGGTCGACGGGACGACGCGGCCCGCAGGCACGGGCAACTACTTCACAACCACCGCGAACCTGCGGGTGGCCTTCACCGGCGCGGGCAACGCGGCCACCTTCTACCGCTGCCACGTGCGCGCCAGCACCGGCGGCACCCGCAACTGCGTGGCCATCGGCACCGGCACCTACAGCGTGCAGACCCTGGGGGATGCGCGCGTGATGACTTTCAACAACCTGCCCACGCTGGCCCAGCGTCTCAGCGTCAACCGCGTCTTCGTGGAGCGTGGCGGGCAGGTGTACAGCGGCTATCGCAACCCGACCCACATCACGCGCAGCACGATCCGCCTGAACCTGCCAGCGGCCAACGCCTTGTTCGGCACCCTGGGGATCGCGCCGATCGCACCCTGAAGCCTGCGAGCCAGCGGGACCGACCGGCTGCACCGATCCCGTTGCTCGCAAGCACCCTGGCCGCAACCATGGCGCAAACCCCGCTCAAGGTCAGCGACGGGTGGTCGCGGCACGACGACCCTGCCGGCTTCAGCTTGCTGATGCCCGCCGGCTGGCGCGTGAAGGCGGGCCGCTGCGGCGAGGTTGTCGTCAGCGAGCCGCGCGGCACCGCCGCCGCGCTGGTGCGGGCCCGCATCGTGCCGGCCGGTGTCGACCTGGGCGAGTGGCTGCAACTGTACTACGCGGCCACCGAACCCGGCCTGCACAACGTGCGCATGCTCAAGGTCGACAGGCACGGGCCGCAGCGGGCGCATGCCGCGTTCGACTACGGCAGCAACGTCTTTCGCGGCCGCGCCAGCCTGGTCGCGCTGCGCCATGGCGACCTGGCGACGCTGTTCGTCGCGGCCGCGGCGCGCGACGAGTTCGCGCAGCGCCTGCCGGCGCTGACAGGCATCCTCGACAGCCTGCGTTTCGACGTTGGCGGCGGCGGGACCACCGGCATCGGCAGTGACACCGATGGCACCCCGAACACCGACCTGGACCTGGCGCGCTGGTTGAAAATCGGCACCGACCTGGTGGACCGTTAGCCTGACCGCGTCGGCCCGCTCTGCGGCGTGCAGTTGACCCATGCGGCGATGAATTCGCGCGCCGCCGCCGCCACGGCCGCCAGGCTCATGTCGGGCTGGAACAACTGGCTGCCGATGCCGAAGCCGGTCGCGCCGGCTTGGCGCCAAGGCGCGATGCTCTGCGGCGTGACGCCACCGACCGGCCACAACGGCGTTCCCGGCGGCAGAACCGAGATCAACGCCTTCATGCCGCCGAGCCCCAAGGTTTCGGCCGGAAACAATTTGAGCGCATGGGCGCCGGCGTCGAGCGCGACGAAGGCCTCAGTCGCAGTGGCGACGCCCGGCGCGGCCAGCAGGCCACGCGCCACGGCATGCTCGATGACGCCGGGGTTGCAGTTGGGCGCCACCATCAGCCGGCCGCCCGAGGCGTGCACGTGGCCCACGTCGGCGCGGGTGAGCATGGTGCCGCCGCCGATTAGCGCATCGGCGGGCGCCATCGCGCACAGGCGGGCGATGCACTCCAGCGCGCCAGGGCGGTTGAGCGGCACTTCGAGAATCCGAAATCCCGCATCGAACAACAGCGTGCCGACTTCGGCCGCGTGCCGCGGTTCGAGCCCACGCAGAATCGCGACCAGGGGCGGGCGGAAGTCTTGCAAAGGGCGCATCGGGCCGGTCCTCACAGGTGGGCGCTCAAGGCGGTGAATGCGGCCAGTTGGACCGTGCGGGCGTCCAGCGTGTCGATGTGGCAACCCGATGCGGCCGCCACAAAGGCGTAGCGCCGGGCCAGCTCGGGCGTGCCGATCAGCGTGATGTGCTCGGGCGCGTGGCCGGCGCGACGCTGCACATCCTGCCACTCGGCACCGATCAACAAGCCGGAGAGGTACTCGCGCGCATCGCCCGCGGGCATCCGCCCGGCCACCACCTGGGCGCGACAGCCGAACAGCGCGTTCGACAGCCCGCTGCGCGCCGCCGCCGCCACGCCGCGGGCAAAGGCTTGCGGGTGCGTCGGCGTGTCGCTACGCGCGTCTTCCGGCGCCGGCCCGGTCACGCTGGCCAGCGTGCCGTGCCGCGTCAGCAAGGCGAACAGCTCGCCCGTCATGTAGGTCGCCAGGTCGGCGACACAACCGCCCGCCAGGTGCACCCATTTGCTGTGCGTGCCTGGCAGCAGGTACCAGCCGTCGCCATGGCCCAGCGCCAGTGCGCCCAGCAACTGGGTTTCCTCGCCGCGCATCACGTCGACGCTGCCGTCGGGGCTTGACCAGCAAACGCCCGGCACGATGAAGGTGCGCGGTCGCGCCGCCGGCACCGCCACCAGCTTGCGCACCAGCGCCGCCAGCGGTTCGCGCGCGTCCAGGTAGGGGGCCTCGTGCCAACCGCTGGCGGCGCCCACCATGCCAGACATCAGCACCGGCGCTGCCGGCGGCAAGGCCGGCCCGGCGCGCAACAGGCTTTGCAGCGCTTCGGCAAACCGGCCCTGCGCGGCCAGCAGGCCCTGGTCGTCGTTGACCTCGGCCAGCACGCCGCCACCGTCAGCCAGCCACCAGGCGCGCCGGTTGCTGGTGCCCCAGTCGATGCCCAGCAGGGCCGGTTCGGTGCGTTGCGCCATGCCGTCAATGTAAAGCAGGACCCGGGCCGCAGGCAGGGCGCCGCGCCGGCCGGTGCTATCGTCGTTGTTGCCCTGCAAACGCAGCCCAACGCAACGCCACGGTCCGGGCGAGGCACACGCAGAAACCCGCCGGACTATGGCCGGCACCCCCCAAGGACCCGTCACCCATGAGTTCCAAATCAATTCCAACGGTCGACTATGCCGGCGTCACCTACAACAGCCTGCGCGGAAAAGGCGTGATCGTGACCGGTGGCGCCACCGGCATCGGCTCGGACATCGTCCGCGCCTTTGCGGGGCAGGGCTGCCAGGTCGGTTTTCTCGACCGCGAAGAAGCCGCCGGCCAGACGCTGGCGGCCAGCCTGGAGCAGTGCCATTTCGAGCCCTGCGACGTGACCGACGTGGCCGCGCTGCAGGCGGCGATTGCCGCGCTGGCGCGGCGCGTCGGCGGCGTCGACGTGCTGGTCAACAACGTCGCCAACGACCAGCGTCATTCGATCGACAAGGTCAGCGCCGAGTATTTCGACGAGCGCGTGGCCATCAACCTGCGGCCGCATTTCTTTGCGGCGCAGGCCGTGCTGCCGTTGCTGCGCGCGCGCGGCGGCGGCGCCATCGTCAACCTGGGTTCGGTGAGCTGGAAGAACAAGAACCTCGACCTGTCGGTCTACGCCACCTGCAAGTCGGCGATGTCGGGCTTCACCCGGGTGCTGGCCAAGGAAGTCGGGCGCGACAACATCCGCGTCAACTGCGTGGTGCCGGGTTGGGTGATGACCGAGCGCCAGGTTTCGCTGTGGCTGGACGAGGCCGGCGAGCGCGCGATGGACGAGCACCACTGCATCCCGGGCCGCATCATCGGCGCCGACATCGCCAACATGGTGGTCTTCCTGGCGGCCGACACGGCGCGCATGATCACCGCGCAGGAGTTCGTTGTCGATGCGGGCTGGTCCTGAAGGCCCGCGGGCCCTGCGCCGGCACGCACCAGCGAACAGATGAAGCTGCGATCGGATGCTTCCGGCACCGCCCGATGGGCCTCGCGCCGTGGGGGGTTGCCGGCGCTGCTGGCGTCCATGGCGAGCGCCTGTGCCGCGGGCGCCGACGCGCCGGCGCCGATACCCCCCGCACCAAAGGCTGCCATGACCGGTTTCGCCGACCTGCAGGCTGCCGTCCAGGCGGCACTTGCCGATGCTTCGCGGCGCACCGCCATCGCCAGCACGGCGCTCACGCTTGCACGTGCCGAGCCGGCGACCTGGTCCGATGGATCGCTGGGCTGCCCCCAGCCCGGCATGCTGTACACGCAGGCGTTGGTGCCGGGTTACCGCATCCGCATCCAGGCGGCGGGCCAGGCCATGGACTACCACGCCAGCGCCCGCGGGGCCTTGGTCCTGTGCCCGGCGGGACGTGCGGTCGACCCGGTCGTGGACACGGGGCGCTAGCGTCAGGCCGCGTCGGGCCGCGAAGAAAAGCGCCCCGCGGATCGCTCCGCAGGGCGCTTTGACTGGCGTTGCCGCTCAGCGTTGTAACGTTCGGATCAGGGCTGATCAATTCGAACGATGGTCGGGTTGGGCAAGCCGGCCGGGCCGCCGTAGACCACCGAGCCGAGGTACTTGGTGCCCGAGATCAAACCGCTGGTGGTGATGCCGATCGCCCCAGGCTGGCCCGTCACCGCCGCGGCAGGCGCCGTGACGGTCATGTTGCCGGCGGCCGTCGAACCCAAGGCCCAACTGGACAGCTTGAAGTTCGCCGCGCCGGCCGGGACCGCGAACCCGACCACGCGCACGGTATAGGCGCCCGCTGCCGGATTGAGCAGGTTGACCTCTTCCGCCGACGTGGCGCCACCACTGGCGCCGACCAAGGTGCCGCCGGCGTTGTAGACCTCGAGATCGAGATCGCTGGCCTGGTCGACTTCGGCATCGAACAGCGAGAACCGGGCATAGGTGCTGCCGGCGGGGACGACGACGGGGATGTCAACGGAGCCACCCGTGGCGACCGCGCCATTCGCCGTCGCGGCGGGGACCAGGCCGCGCGCGGTGGCCGTGAACGCGCCGCTGTAGCCGAAGGTCACGCTGTACGAGCCGCCGACCTGCGCCGGTGCGGCCAGCGCGACCGGGCGCACCACCATCGGGATGCGCACGTTGTGCACGCCGTCGGCCAGCAAGAGTTGGCCGCCCGTGTAGGCGTTCAAGGCGGCCGTCGTGCGGGCGAAGGTCACGTTGAAGGAATTGGTTTCCCCCGCCGCGAGGTTCATCAACGCCGGACTGATCGCCACCGTGAAGCCCGCCATGCCGGTGTACGACGCCGTGTACGTGGCCGGGTTGCCGCCCACATTGGTGACGCGGCGTGTGACCGTCTGCACACCCGCCAGGTCGCCGATGGCGATCGACGCGGTGTTCAGGTTGCTCGGATCGAGCACCGGCACGCCGGCGGAAGTGCAGAACGACGTCGGCAATTGCGTGCCGCACAGAAAGCCCAACCAGTCGTCGAAGCCGGCGTCGAACACCAGCCCCGGGTCGGCGGCCCTGCTGGGCTGCACATGGCCGGCGCCTTGGCGGAAGATCAGCACCGGGTTGGTGTTGGGCGCGGGTGTGCCGCCGTCCAGCACGTCGCTGCCCGTGGTCATCAGCGCCGACTTGATCGCCATCGGCGACCAGTCAGGATGAAGCTGCTTGAACAACGCCGCCAGGCCGGCCACGTGCGGGCTGGACATGGACGTGCCGCTCAACAGGTCGAAAAGGCGGCCGTTGGGGACCGGAGACATGCCGGCAAGAATGTCCTGACCCGG
>JAYSVE010000620.1:0-1532 GCA_043718725.1 Methylibium sp. | reverse complement strand
AGGCCTGGCGCCGGGCGTGATGCGCGGAGCCCGGGCAGCCAGACGCCTCGACTACGATAGCGGACCGAAGTTTGCTGGCGTCGACCCGCCCACGCTGCCTTGATGCCCCGTCTGCTGTGCCCGCTGCTGTGCCTGCTCGCCGCCGCCTCGAACAGCCCGGCGCTGGCCCAGGTTCCTGTCTTGACGCCGCTTTCGTCCACGGCCGGCATGCCGCCGCCGCCGTGGCGGCTGGCGACGCTGCCGCAACAAAAGATGGCGGTGACGCGCTTTGCGCTGGTCGACCTGGACGGCCGCCGCGCCTTGCGGGTCGAAGCCGACGATTCCTACGGCAACCTGGTGCACCCGCTCGGAGGAACGCCGACTTCGCTGGAGTTGACCTGGCAGTGGCGCGTCGACCAGCCGCTGGCCGCGTCCGACCTGCGCACCAAGGCTGGCGACGACACGGCCCTGAAAGTCTGCGTGCTGTTCGACCTGGCGCTGGACAAGATCCCCTTTGGTGAACGCCAGTTGCTGCGCGTGGCGCGGGCGCGCGCGTCCGAGTATTTTCCCGGCGCAACAATTTGCTATGTGTGGGACAACAACCTGCCGGTGGACAGCGTCGTCGCCAACGCCTTCACCCGGCGCATGCGCTACCTGGTGCTGCAAAGCGGGCCGGCGCGCCAGGGGCAGTGGCAATCGGAGCGGCGTGACGTGGTGGCCGACTTCAAACGCCTGTTCGGCGCCGAAAGCGCGCAGATGCCGCCGCTGATCGGCATCGCCGTCGGTGCCGACGCCGACAACACCCATGGCCGCAGCCTGGCCCACCTGGCAGACCTGGTGCTCAGGCCTTGAGGCACCTGGTGCTGCTGGGCGGTGGCCACGCCCACGTGCATGTGCTCGACGCGTTGGCCAGGGAGCCGCTGCCGGGCGCGCAGGTCACCCTGGTGTCGCCCTACCCGCGCCAGATCTACTCGGGCATGGCGCCGGGCCTGGTGGCGGGTCACTACAACGTCGACGACTGCGTGATTCCGCTGGCGCCGCTGGCGGCCCGCGCCAAGGTCAAATTCATCCAGAGTGCCGCCTGCGCGCTGGACGCCGCTGCGCGCACGGTGCGGCTCGCGAACGACCAGGTCCTGCACTACGACGCGCTGAGCGTCGACACCGGCCCGGCCATGGACCGCCACGCCATTCCCGGTGCCAAAGAGAACGGCTTGTTCGTGCGGCCGATCGAAGAGTTCGTGTTGCTGTGGGACGAGATGCTGGCGCTGACGCAGCGCCAGGTCTTGAGCGTGGTCGTCATCGGCGGTGGCGCGGCGGGGGTCGAGCTGGCGATGGCGTTGCAATACCGGCTCGGCGAACGGGCCCGGCTGAGTCTGGTCACCGGCGGGCCGGCGCCGCTCGCGTCGCACCCGCGCCGGGTTCAGGCGCGCGCGCGGCGTGCCCTCTTGCGGCTGGGGGTGACCGTGTTCGAAGACGTTTGCACGTCCATCTCCGACTCCGATGTGCAGTTGGGCCGCGGCATGCGGCTGGAATGCGATGCGCCGGTGCTGGCC
>JAYSVE010000619.1:0-1532 GCA_043718725.1 Methylibium sp. | reverse complement strand
CTCGCAAGGCCCCGTCAACGCACGCCGACAGGCCCGCCTTCAACGCGGGCCTTCGCGCGAACCTCGGGTCAGAGCCCCAGGCCTTCGTCCAGGCCCAGGTGCAGATTCATCGCCTGCACCGCGGCGCCGCTGGCGCCTTTGCCCAGGTTGTCGAGCCGGGCCATGAGAATGGCCTGCGCCTGATTCGCGAACACGAAGATCTCGACCCGGTTCGTGTCGTTACACGCCTGAACGTCGAGATATCCCTGCTCCAGCGTGGCCGCATCACGCAACGGCATGACCCGGACAAATCGCTCACCGGCATATCGGGCTTCGAACGCGGCGTGCACATGCGCCGCGGTGCTGCCCGGCCTGAGTTGTGACAGGTGCAGAGGCACGCTTACCGCCAGCCCCTTGTAGAACTTGCCCACCACAGGCATGAACACCGGCGCGGTGACCAGTGCCGAATGGACCGTCATCTCCGGAATGTGCTTGTGCGACAACTGCAGCGCGTACGGACGTGGCGCGTCGAGCCGGGCGTCCGTTCCGGCCTCGTACTGTTCGATCATCTTCTTGCCACCGCCCGAGTAGCCGGTGATCGAGGTCGCCGTCAACGCCAGCGCGGGCGCCACCAGCCCGGCATCCACCAGCGGGCGCACCAGCAGAATGAAGCCGGTCGCATGGCAGCCCGGGTTCGAAATGCGCTTGGCAGCACGAATCTGGTCGCGCTGGCCGGCGCACAGCTCGGGCAGGCCGAACGCCCAGTCGGCGGCCGTGCGGTGCGCGGTGCTCGCGTCGATCAGGCACGTCCCGGCGTTGCTCACCAACGCGGCAGCCTCTCTGGCCGCCACATCCGGCAAGCAAAGGAACGCGACATCCGCGGCGTTCAGAAGCCGGGCCCGTTCGGCGCCATCCTTGCGCTTGTCGGCGGCGATCCGCAAGACTTCGATGTCCTGGCGCTGCGCAAGATACTCATGAATTCGCAGGCCCGTCGTGCCCTCCTGGCCGTCTACAAACACGCGGTAAGTCATCTTCTGCCCCTCTTCCACTCAATGTTCAGCCAACAAGCATAAGGCAGCGAAATGAACCTTGCCGGGACTCACGCCCCACGCATCTTGCTGTTGCCCGGTTGGCGCGGCTCCGACGCCGCCCATTGGCAAAGTGTCTGGCAACGCCAGCATGGCTATCGGCGCGTCGAACAGGACGACTGGGATTGGCCACGGCGCGGCGACTGGATGGCGCGCCTGGAGGAGGTGCTGCTTGAGGTCGATGCGCCCGCCGTGCTGGTGGCGCACAGCCTGGGCTGCCAACTCGTCGCAGCCTGGGCCGAGCACTCGCGCAACGCCGCCCGCGTCCATGCGGCCCTGCTGGTCGGACCCCCCGACACCGAACGGACCGACATGCCGCCCCAACTCTTCAACTGGCGATCCATCGTGCGAACCCGGCTGCCCTTTGCAAGCCACGTCGTGAGCAGCGCCAACGATCCCTTCTGCACGCCAGAGCGCGCAGCGCGCATGGCCGCCGACTGGGGAAGCACGATCAGTCAGCTCGGT
>JAYSVE010000618.1:0-1533 GCA_043718725.1 Methylibium sp. | reverse complement strand
GCAGCCTGGGCGTCGGCGGGGTGGTTTCGCTGACGACGCTGGTCGGCATCGCCGCGCTGTTTGCCTGCTATCCGCGCCCCAACGGCCAGGAGCCGCCTCGGCGGCGCTGGTTCGCCTGGATCGCGCTCACACTGGTGACCGGGGTGCTGGTCTGGATGGCCTGGTCGGCCGAGCGCCAGATCCCGTGCACCGAATGCGAACCGGTGGCCTGGCTCGAAGGGGTGAGCGCCTGGCCTTCGCACCTGATCCGGCTGTTGGCGCTGTTCGGGATTGCCGTCACGTTCGACCTGCTGTGGCGCCACGCGCTCGCCTCGATGGTCGAGGATTCGATCTGGCTCGCGCTGCCGGTGCGCCCGAAAGGGGCGCTGCGGGCCGACAGTTGGCGGCGCGGCGCCTGGAGCTGGTTCCTGCGCAACACCCTGGCGGGTTGGCGCCGGCCCGAGTGCCGCAGCGTCGAGTTCGTCGGCCTGTGGCGCCAGTACACGCGGCGCGGGCGCACCGCCGCGCGCGTGGTGCGGGTGCTGGCCTGGTACGTCGTGACCCTGGCCGCCATCGCGGTGCTGTTCGTCGCCTTCAGCGACGGCTATGTGCCGGAGATCCCGGTGCGCGGCGCGGACCAGCGGCGCCTGGTGGCGTGGACGCTGTACGCGGCGCTGCTGCTGCTGCCGCTGTTGACCGTCGCCGTGGCCGACGCCACGCTGCTGGCCTGCCGCTTCATCCGCCACCTCAAGCGGGCGCGGACGCACTACCCGGGCGACACCATGCTGCGCTTCGCCCAGGCGCTGGGGCCGGCGCACCAGGAGGTCTGGATCGCGCCGATTGCCGCCGACCCTTCGAACCGCTCGTTGCCCGGCCCGCTGGAGGTCTGCGACCAGCACTCGCTGCTTGACGACTGGATCGACGTGCAGGTGGTGGCGCGCCGCACCCGCGAAGTGGCGCCGCTGGTGATCGGCCCGTTCTGCGTGCTCGCGCTGCTGGTGGTGGCCCACAGCCGGCTGTTCGACAACTGGGCCGTGACCTTGCCGATCGTGCTGGGGGCGGGCGGCTACCTGGTGTGGCTGATCGCGCTGTCGGCGCTGCTCAAGCTGACGGCGGAGCAGACCCGCAGCGTGGCGCTGGAGCGCATGAACGCCGACCTGCGCTGGCTGGGCGGTGTGCAGGACGGCAAGCTGGTCGCGCCCTACGAGCGGCTCATCAAGTCGGTCGAGAACAACCAGGCCGGGGCCTTCGCGCCGTTCTTCGAGCAGCCTTTTGTGCGGGCCCTGCTGGTGCCGCTGGGCGGCGCCGGAGGGGTGCAGTTGTTCGACCAACTGCTGCTGGGCCGCTAGGCCGCGCTGCGCGGCGCACCCGCGCACTGGCATGGCTGGGTGAGCGCCCTCAAATCGAGGCTTCGAGCCGCTGGGCCACGCCTGTCCCTGGGCGGACCGGGTCAACCGCCGCCGCGGGCGCAGACACGATCCAGCCTTCCAGCGGGTCCACGCCCGCCGGCATTCCAAAGGCGGCCTGGCCGCTGGCCCACGCCGCCTGCAGCAA
>JAYSVE010000617.1:0-8598 GCA_043718725.1 Methylibium sp. | reverse complement strand
CTGAACCCGGCTTGTACCCAGTAGCCGCGCACCCCGCGAACAAAAAGTTCAAGCGCGACAGGGGTTTACGTTTTGGAGGGCGCCAAAGTTCGGGCTAGACCTGGGCTAGGGCGACCCTGATCAAGTCCCCGCGAGGGCGTGCGCCTCGCGTTGGGATGGGCTGCAAGGCGCAAACCACAGCCATAGCCCCAGCTATGGCGAGGATTTGCAACGCCGCAGACCGCCCAAAGCGAGGATGCACGATCCGCGGGGGACTTGATCAGGGTTGCCCTAGGATGGGGCCCCTGCGAGGGTGTTGCCAACCGGCGCATCCGGCGCGGCCACTTGAACCCATCGGGAGCGACATGACCGGACCCACCACGCCATCGTTTGAACTGCATGCCGGCGGCTTGCGCCTGGCGCTGCGACCCGACCTGGGCGGCTGCATCGCCGGCCTGTGGCACCGCGACACGCCGATTCTTCGCGGCGTCGAGCCGGCGGCGCTGACCACATCGCGCGCCTCGGGCAGCTACCCGCTGGTGCCCTACTCCAATCGGCTGGGCTACCGCCACTTTCGCTGGAAGGGGCACGAGTACACGACCCAGCCGAACTTCGAGGACAACCCGCATTCGCTGCATGGCGTGGGCTGGCTGCGCGAGTGGGAGATCGTCTCGTCCAGCGCCGTCGAGGTGGTGCTGCGCTACCGCCACACGGCCGACGCGCATTGGCCGTTCGATTTCGAGGCGAGCCAGTATTTCACCCTCACGCCGCAGTCGATGAACGTCCAGATGGTGTTCACCAACACCGCCGCAGTGGCTCAGCCGGCCGGCCTGGGCTGGCACCCGTATTTCCCCAAGCGGTCGCGCAGCCGCCTGCACATCGAGTTGTCCGACCGCTGGGAAACCGACGCGACGCAACTGCCGGTGCGCAAGGTGGCGCAGCCCGGCATCGACAGCGACGTGGCCCACCTGGACTTTGACAACTGCTTCGAAGGCTGGAGCGGCCCGGCGCGGATTCGCGACGAGAAGTTCTCGCTGCAGCTCAGCTCTTCGCTGCCTTACCTGGTGGTCTTCACGCCGCAGGACAAGGACTACTTCTGCGTCGAGCCGGTCAGCCATGTCTCCAACGCCATCCACATGGCCGACCCGGGCGCGCACGGTCTGCGCACGGTGCCGCCGGGCGAGACCCTGGACGCCTGGATGAAGCTCGACATCACGGTGGTCTGACCGTGGGCGGCACGGCCCGCGGGCTGCGGGTGGCGGTGGCCCAGGCGGCGCTGCTGGGCGAGTCGCCGATGTGGCATCCGCTGGAGCAGGTGCTCTATTTCTGCGACATTGCCGGGCGCAGGCTGCACCGCCTGGCCCCCGCGAGCGGCGCGCTTTCGCACTGGGATTTCGAGACCGACGTGGCCAGCGTGGCGCCCATGGCGGGTGGCCACTTGCTGCTGGCGATGCGCGACGGCCTGTGGCGATTTGATCCGTCAACAGGCTCGCGCAGCTTGTTGGCCGAGGCGCCGTACGACCCGGCCAAAGAGCGCTTCAACGACGGCAAGTGCGACCCCCAGGGCCGCTTCTGGGTCGGCACGATCTACGAGCCGCGCGCGCCGGCGCTGGCCTCGCTGCATTGTTTCAGCGCCGGCCGGCTGGAGCGCCGGGCCGATGGCATCACCGTCAGCAACGGCCTGGCGTGGAACCCGGATGGCCGCACGATGTACTGGTCCGACACCAGGGCGCACACGGTCTATGCGTTCGACTTCGATCCGGGCCGCGGTGCCATCAGTGGCAAGCGGGTGTTCGCCAGCTTCGCGCCCAACCACCCCGACGGTTCCCTCGAAGGCTACGGCGGCCGGCCCGACGGCGCCGCCGTCGATGTCGACGGCGGCTATTGGGTCGCCATGTTCGAAGGCCAGCGCTTGTTGCGGCTGTCGCCGGAGGGCAGGCTGCTGCGCGAGGTGACGCTGCCGGTGCGTTGCCCGACCATGCCCTGCTTCGGCGGGCCCGACCTGAAGACGCTGTACATCACCACCGCGCGCGAGAACCGGCCGGCCGCCGAGTTGCTGGGTCAGCCGCTCGCCGGCTGCGTGCTGGCAATGGACGTCGACGTGCCGGGCCTGCCGGTGAACTTCGTCGCTTGATCCGAATCGCGTTGAGCCAGCCCCCGATTGCAGGAAGCCCCCCATGACCCTCTACCCCAGCCTGCACGGAAAAGTCGTGTTCATCAGCGGCGGCAGTTCGGGCATCGGCGCCGACCTGGTGCGCCACTTCGCCGCCCAGGGCTGCACGGTGGCGATTTGCGGCACCCAGCCCGACGGCGGCCGGGCGTTGATCGACGCCATCGTCGCGCAGGGCCAGCCCGAGCCGCTGTACGCCGCGTGCGATGTGCGCGATGCGCCGGCCTACCAGGCGCTGCTGCGCCAGGTGATCGCGCAAGCCGGGCCGATCCGCGTGCTGGTCAACAACGCCGGCCGCGACAACCGCCACACGATGGAACAAGTGACGCCGGAGTTCTGGGACGACCGCCTGGCGCTGAACCTCAAGCATTACTTCTTCGCGACCCAGGCGGTGGCGCCGGCGATGGCCCAAGCCGGTGGCGGCTCCATCATCAACATGGGCTCGGTGTCGTGGATGCGCGGCCGGCCCAACCTGGCGGGCTACACCACCGCAAAGGCCGGCATCCTGGGCCTCACGCGCACGCTGGCGCGTGAACTGGGTGAACGCAACATCCGTGTCAACGCGGTGGTCCCCGGGGCCATCGTCACCGAACGCCAGACCACGCTGCACCGCGACCCGGCCGCCGACCAGGCCTTTCTCGACGCGCAATGCCTGAAGGTGCGGCTGACCCCGGGCCATGTGTCGCGCGTCACGCTGTTCATGGCGTCCGACGACAGCGACGGCATGACCGGCCAGCATGTGCTGGTGGACGCCGGCATCGCCCAGTGTTCGGTGCTGGGCTGAGCCCGCGCGAAGAACGCCGGAAGGCGGACTTCGGCTGGCGAAGGACCAGACGCGATACCAGCGGCTGGGCTGAGCCCGCGCGAAGAACGCCGGAAGGCGGACTTCGGCTGGCGAAGGACCAGACGCGATACCAGCGGCTGGGCTGACCCGGCGCGACGGACCGGCCGCGAACCCGGCGGCCGGGCTGATCGAACCCCGCGGTCGGCGCCTTCAAGGGGACCCGCGGCGTGGCAGGAGACGCGTTTCGCCCACCGCCAGCACGAAGAACTGCGCCTCGGTCAGACCCTTGGCGTCGAGCGCGAGCGTCAACGCCTTCGGTGGCGCGTCGAGTGACTCGTCGGTCAGCTCGAAGGTGCCCCAGTGCACGCCGAGTGAGCGCCGGGCCGCCAGGTCCAGGTGAATCCGAACGGCCTCGGCCGGGTTGATGTGTTGCTGCGCCATGAACCAGCGCGGCTCGTAGCCGCCGACCGGCAAAAGGGCAATGTCGAAGCCGCCGTCGCGCTGGCGATCGGCAAAGCGGGCGCGGATGTCGGCAAAGTCCCTGGCGTAGCCGGTGTCGCCCGCATAGAAAAGGTGGAAGTCGGGCGTGAAAACCGCGAAGCCGCCCCACAACGTGGCCAGCCTGTCGTTCAGGCCGCGGCCGGACCAGTGTTGCACGGGGGTCAACACCAGCTCGGCCTCGCCGTGGGGCGTCACAAGTTGGTGCGACTGCCACCAGTCCAGCTCCACCACGCTCGTGATGCCTTGTTCGGCCAGCCAAGGCTTCATGCCCAGCGGAACGACGAACAGCGGCGGCCCGCCCGCCTGGGCATTCAGGGCCCGCACACTCTCCTGATCCAGATGGTCGTAGTGGTTGTGCGAAATCAGCACCGCATCGAGCCGAGGCAAATCGCCCAGCGCAACGCCAGGGGGTTGATGGCGCTTCGGCCCGATGAAGCCGAATGGCGACGCGCGCTCGGAGAACATCGGGTCGGTGACCAGGTTGATGCCACCGAACTGGGCCAGCACCGTCGCATGGCCGATCCAGGTCACCGCCGGCCGCATGGCGCGCCCGGCGAGCGCATTGGCGCGAATGAAGGCGAGATCGGCGGGAGTCTGCGCGGTCGCCGCGCGTGGTGCCTGCGGCAAGCCGTTTCTGGCCGCGTCGAATTGCCAACGCAACAGTTCGATCAGGCCCTTCGGCTGGAACTCCGTGTAGTTGTTCTGAAAGCCCTGTGGCCGATGGTGCGGCCTGGCGCTGTCGTAGTACGGGTTCGGCGCCGAGCATGCGCTCAGGAGCCCCGCCAGGGTGACAGCGAGGGCGGCAACGCCTGGGTGCAAATTCATGGATCGGATGATCGCTGCACCGAGGCATTGATGTTTTTATGCAAACAACCAGACCCGACGGCATCCGCAGGCGGTCGAAAGAACCGGGTTTCCACGTATACTCCGAGGCTGTGTTGCAAGCGTCCGTAACCCGCTCCATGACCGATGTGTTCACCCATGGCGCGGCCAACCAAGTGACGTACCGCAACTTCGACGACGACGCGCAAGACCCGCCCGTCAAGGCCCTGACCGCTGAACAAGCCCAGGCCTTGCGGGCGAAGAACCCGCAACTGTCGCCGTGGCGGGTGATCACGGTGCAAATCGTGATGGGTGGAGTGGTTGCCATGCTTGCGTGGCTGATCTCCGGCAAACCAGAAGTGATGTGGTCGGCGCTTTACGGCGCCGCCACGGCGGTGGTGCCGGGCGCCTTGATGGCGCGCGGCATGACCAGCAAGCTCTCCAGTGTGTCGCCGGGCGCCAGCGCCGCAAGCGTCATGGTGTGGAGCATGGTGAAGATTGGGGTTTCGATCGCCATGCTGATGCTGGCGCCGAAACTGGTTCAGCCCCTGAGCTGGCCGGCCTTGCTGGCAGCGCTGGTGCTGTGCATGCAGGTGTACTGGTTTGCGCTGCTGTGGCGCGGCCGTTGAGAACAGAACGAGACGGGACGCAATCAACATGGCAGTCGAAGGTCAAGCGCTCACCGCTGGTGAATACATCGTTCACCACCTGACCCATCTCTCGAACGGCAAGCCCAAGGGCTTGGTGGACTTTTCGGTCCTCAACTTCGACTCCATCGTTTTCTCCGCGCTGATCGGCATCATTGGCTGCTTCGTGTTGTGGCGGGCCGCGCGTGCCGCAACGCCTGGCGTCCCCGGGCGCTTCCAGGCCGCCGTGGAGATCCTGGTCGAGATGGTCGAGAGCCAGGCCAAGGGCATCGTCCACAACGCCCACAGCCGCAAGCTGGTGGCCCCGCTGGCGCTGACCGTGTTCGTCTGGATCTTCCTGCTCAATGCGATGGACCTGTTGCCCGTCGACCTGCTGCCGCTGCTCTGGCAATGGGTCTACGGGATGGCGGGCCATGACGCCAGCCACGCCTACCTGCGCGTCGTGCCCACCGCCGATCTGTCGATCACCATGGGCCTGTCGGTCGGCGTGTTGATCACCTGCCTGGTCTACAACATCAAAATCAAGGGCGTGGGCGGCTGGATCCACGAGCTGTTTGCCGCACCCTTCGGCAACCACTGGGCGCTGTACCCGTTCAACTTCGCGATGCAGATCGTCGAGTACGTCGCCAAGACCGTCTCCCACGGCATGCGATTGTTCGGGAACATGTATGCCGGTGAGCTGATCTTCCTGCTCATCGCGCTGCTGGGCGGCGCCTTCACGCTGTCGCTCACCGGCTTTGCGCTGGCCGGCATGCACATTGTTGCCGGCACCGTATGGGCCATCTTCCACATTCTGATCATCACGCTGCAGGCGTTCGTGTTCATGATGTTGACCCTGGTCTATGTGGGCCAGGCCCACGAGACCCACTGATCTCGTTTCTCGTCCCTTCCCCCTTCCTTTTCCTTCTTTCAATTACAACTGGAGTCAACATGGAACTCATCGGTCTCGTCGCGCTTGCCGCAGGTCTCATCATCGGTCTGGGCGCCATGGGTGCTTGCATCGGCATCGGCATCATGGGCAGCAAGTACCTCGAATCGGCGGCACGCCAGCCCGAGTTGATGGGCGAACTGCAAACCAAGATGTTCCTGCTGGTCGGCCTGATCGACGCGTCGTTCATCATCGGCACCGGTATCGCGCTGTGGTTCACCACGGCCAACCCGTTCCTGGCCCAACTCGCCAACCTGCCGAAGTAATCAACCGGCCTTTGCCGCCGCTTGCGGCGGCTTTCGTCCTCAGCCGAAGGCATTCATGAGCATCACCGCGACATTCATCATTCAGATGATCGTGTTCCTGATTCTGGTCGGGTTCACGATGAAATACATCTGGCCGCCGATCACCGCCGCGCTCGATGCGCGTGCCAAGAAGATCGCCGAAGGCCTGTCCGCCGCGGACCAGGCCAAGGCCCAGTTGGGCGCCGCCAACAAGCGGGTCGAAGAAGAACTCTCGGCCGCGCGCACCAACGCCGCGCAGCGCCTGGGCGACGCCGACCGCCTGGCGCAGAGCATGATCGAAGAGGCCAAGACGCGCGCCAACGAAGAAGGCGTAAAGATCGTCGCCGCCGCCAAGGCCGAGGCCGCGCAAGAAGCCATGAAGGCGCGCGAGGCCTTGCGCGAGCAGGTGGCCGCATTGGCCGTCAAGGGCGCAGAGCAAATCCTGAAGCGTGAAGTCAACGCCGGCGTTCATGCCGAGTTGCTGTCGCGCCTGAAGGCCGAGCTGTGAGCGCCGGTCTTTTCAAACGCGTCAAGGTCTGAGCCATGGCCGAGCTTGCAACCATTGCGCGGCCCTACGCCGAAGCGCTGTTCAAGGCGGTCGCGGCCGCAGACCTTGAGAAGCTCAGCACCCAGGTGCAGGCCATCGCCGACGTGGCGGGCAACGCCGACGTGCGCCGGTTTGCCGACAACCCCAAGGTCGAGGCCGAGCAGGTGTTTGAACTGATCACCTCGGCGGTCAGGGAGCCGCTGGCCGACAGCGCGAAGAACCTGCTGCGCGCGGTGATCGACAACGGCCGTCTGGCCGCATTCGGCGCGATCGCTTCACACTTCCATGCGCTCGTGAACGCCCGCACCGGCGTTTCGGACGCCACGGTGTACAGCGCCTTCGAGATCGCGCCGGCGCAATTGACCGAGGTGATCGCAACGCTTGAGAAGCGTTTCGCGCGCCGGCTCAACGCCAGCGTCGTGATCGAGCCCGAGCTGATTGGCGGCATTCGTGTCGTCGTCGGCGACGAGGTGCTCGACACGTCGGTGAAGGCCCGCCTTGAGCAAATGAGAGCGGCGCTGACGGCTTGACGCCGTCCGCGCTTCAAACCCCCCGCCTCACCACCCTTCCCCCCTGCCACGGCGTGCCACGGACCCGCGGCGCCGCATACCGGAGCAAAGACACCATGCAACTCAATCCCGCCGAAATTTCCGAACTGATCAAGAGCCGCATCCAGGGCCTTGCCGCGTCCGCCGACATCCGCAACCAGGGCACGGTTGTTTCGGTGACCAACGGCATTTGCCGCATCCACGGCCTGAGCGATGTGATGCAGGGCGAGATGCTCGAGTTCCCGGCCGCCCCCGACGGCCAGCCGACGTTTGGCCTGGCGCTCAATCTGGAACGCGACTCGGTCGGTTCGGTGATCCTGGGCGAGTACGAACACATCTCCGAAGGCGACACGGTCAAGTGCACCGGTCGAATTCTGGAAGTGCCGGTGGGCCCGGAGCTCAAGGGCCGCGTGGTCAACGCGCTTGGGGCACCGATCGACGGCAAGGGCCCGATCAACGCCAAACTGTCCATGCCGATCGAAAAGATCGCGCCCGGCGTGATCGCCCGCCAGTCGGTCAGCCAGCCGATGCAGACCGGCCTCAAGTCCATCGACTCGATGGTGCCGATCGGCCGCGGCCAGCGTGAGCTGATCATCGGCGACCGCCAGACCGGCAAGACCGCGGTGGCGATCGACGCGATCATCAACCAGAAGGGTCAGCAAATGACCTGCATCTACGTCGCCATCGGCCAAAAGGCGTCGTCGATCAAGAACGTGGTTCGCTCGCTCGAAGCCAATGGCGCGATGGAATACACCATCGTCGTGGCCGCGTCGGCCGCCGAATCGGCGGCGATGCAGTTCGTCTCGGCCTACTCCGGCTGCACCATGGGCGAGTATTTCCGCGACCGTGGCGAGGACGCGCTGATCGTCTACGACGACCTGTCCAAGCAGGCCGTGGCCTACCGCCAGGTCTCGCTGCTGCTGCGCCGCCCGCCAGGCCGCGAAGCCTACCCCGGCGACGTGTTCTACCTCCATAGCCGCCTGCTCGAGCGCGCCGCGCGCGTCAACGCCGACTACGTCGAGGCCTTCACCAAGGGCGCCGTCAAAGGCAAGACCGGCTCGCTGACCGCGCTGCCCATCATCGAGACCCAGGCCGGCGACGTGTCGGCCTTCGTGCCGACCAACGTGATCTCGATCACCGACGGCCAGATCTTTCTGGAAACCTCGCTCTTCAACGCCGGCATCCGCCCCGCCATCAACGCCGGCATTTCCGTGTCGCGCGTCGGTGGCGCGGCGCAGACCAAGGTCATCAAGGGCCTGTCGGGCGGCATCCGTACCGACCTTGCGCAGTACCGCGAACTGGCCGCGTTCGCGCAGTTCGCCTCCGACCTGGACGAAGCCACCCGCAAGCAGCTCGACCGCGGCGCGCGCGTGACCGAACTGCTCAAG
>JAYSVE010000616.1:0-1536 GCA_043718725.1 Methylibium sp. | reverse complement strand
GGATCAACTGATGCGCCACCACCACGTCGCCGACCCGCACACCCGGCCCCAGGCCGCCGGCCACGCCGGTGAACACCAGTTGATCGACCGCGAAGCGCTGCACCAGCAGCGCCGCCGTGGTGGCCGCCGCAACCTTGCCGATGCCCGACAGCACCAGCACCACGCCCTGTCCGTGGATCTCGCCCGAATGGAACACCCGTCCGGCAAGAACTTCGCGCTGCGGGTGGAGCACCAGCGGCAGCAGCGCACGAAGCTCTTCGTGCATGGCGCTGACGATGGCGATGCGGGTCATGGGTCGGTCGTGAACGGGTCGGCCCCGATGTTCGCACGCGCGCCCGGCACCACCGCGTCGGGCGCAAAGGGGTCGATGCGCCGAACTCGGGGCAGAACCCGGGTCAGACCTTGTCGCGCAATTCCCGCCGCAGGATCTTGCCCACCGGCGACTTCGGCAGATCGGCGCGGAACTCGACCGTCTTGGGCCGCTTGTAGCCGGTCAACTGGGTCTCGCAATACTTGCGCACGTCGGCCTCGGTCACCGCCGGGTCGCTGCGCACGATGACCAGCTTGACCGCTTCGCCGGCCCGGGCGTCAGGCACGCCGACCGCGGCGCATTCGAGAATGCCAGGCATCTGCGTGACCACTTCTTCGACTTCATTCGGATAGACATTGAAGCCACTCACCAGAATCATGTCTTTCTTGCGGTCGACGATTCTGAAGTAGCCGCGTTCGTCGACCACCCCGATGTCGCCGGTGCGGAAATAGCCGTCGGCCGTCATCGCCTGCGCGGTCTCGTCGGGCCGCTGCCAGTACCCAGCCATCACCTGGGGGCCGCGGATGGCGATCTCGCCGGGCGAGCCCGTCGGCACCTCGTGGCCATCGTCGTCGAGCAGGGTGAGATCGGTGTTGGGCATCGGCAGGCCGATGTTGCCGCTATAGGACGTGCTGTCCACCGGGTTGCAGGTGGCCGACGGGCTGGTCTCGCTCAGGCCGTAGCCCTCGACGATGGGGCAGCCGGTTTTCTCCAGCCACAGCTTGGCGGTGGCGCTTTGCACCGCCATGCCGCCGCCCACCGAGATGACCAGCCGGCTCCAGTCGACCGTGCTGAAGTCGGCGTGGTGGGCCATGGCATTGAACAGCGTGTTGACGGCGGGAAAGCTGTGGAACTTTTGCCCCTGCAACTCCTTGAACATGCCAGGCAGGTCGCGCGGGTTGGCGACCAGGATGTTGCAGCCGCCCATGCGCATGGCCAGCATCATGTTGGAGTTGAAGCCGAAGATGTGATAGAGCGGCAACGCGCAAATGGTCACGACCTGCTCGCCTGGCGGGATTTTCTTCAGCGCCGGCTGATACCAGGCCTCGGCCTGCAGGATGTTGGCCACCAGGTTGCGGTGCAGCAGCACCGCGCCCTTGCTGACGCCAGTGGTGCCGCCGGTGTATTGCAGCACGGCGATGTCGTCGGGTCCGAGCTGGGCCGGTTTGTAGGTCTTGCCATGGCCCTGCGCCAACGCGTCGCCGAACCGCACCGCGCCGGGCAGC
>JAYSVE010000615.1:0-8617 GCA_043718725.1 Methylibium sp. | reverse complement strand
CAGACCTCGCAACCCATGGACTCCAGCAATGCGCGGCCGACCTCCTGGCTGACCTCGTTGCTCTCGACGAGCAGGACGGTGGGTGCCTCGGTGTGCGCTGCACGCCGCGGCGCGGTTGCGTCGTCGCGCGGCTGGGGGGGTTGCGCGGGGTGCTCGGGGTGCTCGGGGTGCTCGGCGAACCTTCGCTCGGCGGGCGCAGGCTGCGAGCGCGGCAGCTCGTCGCCGGGCATGGCGCTCATCGGGCGCGCGCCGAGCAGCCCCTGAATCAGGTCTTCGCGCCGGCAGGGCAGCGTAAGGGACACCGGGCCGCTCTCGCGGCCCCAGTCGTCGGTCTGCTGGTTGCTTTCATGCAGTGTGATCCAGCGCAACTGTTCGCCTTCTTGCGGGTTCACATGCAGTGTGGCCAGGGCCATCACATGGGTAAAGATGTGGCGCGGCTTGGCGAGCACAGTGCGCAACGCGCTCGAGTTGTGCACCGCATTGACGCGCACGCCCAGAGCCAGCAGGCGGCAGCACAAGGCCCGCGCGCGGCCGGTGTGGGGGTCGGCCACCAGCACGTGCAAGGGCGCCCCGGCGGCGTCCGCCGGCAAGGTCTGGCTGGGGGTGATGAAGCGCTGCGTCTGCGGCAGCTCGAACCAGAAATTGGAGCCGCGCCCGAGCTTGCTCTGCAGGCCGATTTGCCCGCCCATCAATTGCACCAGTTGGCGACTGATGGCCAAACCCAGGCCCGCCCCGCTGCGATGCTGCACGGCACTTTGGGCCACGTGCAGGAACGGCTGGAACAGCCTGGCCTGCTCTTGCGGGCTCAGTCCGATGCCGGTGTCGCGCACTTCGAAATGAATCGCCGCGGGGTCGGTCATGGTGGCCGCAACCCAGGAGATCACGATCTTCACGTCGCCCTGCGGGGTGTACTTCAGGGCGTTGCCAACGAGGTTGTTGAGCACCTGTCGCAAGCGGCCGGAATCGCCTTCCATTTCGGCCGGCAGGCCGGGCCCGACCTGGTAATAAAGCGTCAGGCCCGAGGCCACCGCCTGCGAGGTCAGCTTCTCGATGACGCTTTCGACCAGCACGATGGGGTCGAAGCCGGTGCGCACCACCGCCAGTTCATTCGATTGCAGCAGCGAATAGTCGGCAATGTCGTTGACGATCTGCAGCAGCGCCGAACCGGAATGATGCGCTTGCTGGGCGTCGCGCCATTGCGCGGGTGTCATCTGCGCGCCGCGCAGCGCTTCGTTCATCCCCAGCAGGCCGCCCAGCGGGCTGCGGATTTCGTGCGTCAGCCGGGCCAGGAAGTGCGATTGCAGGCGTGCCGCTTCGGTGGCCTCGCGGTTCGCCTTTTCCAGCCACGCGGCGTGGGCGGACTGCTCGATGGCCTTCTTTTCGGCCCGCCGCAGCGCCCGCAACGGCAGCAGGCGCAAGGCCACGAACACCGCGCCAGACAAGAGCGCCGCCAACAGCGCGGCCAGGCCACTGCCCAGCAGCGCCGGCCGCAACGAACGTTCGACCTCGATCTTGCCGACCTCGCGTCCGGCGTCGAAAACCGGCTGGCCGATCATCATCGTCGGGTCGTCCAGCAACTGGGTGTTCGTGGCCACGGTTCGACCCAGCAGATCTCTCACCCGGCGCGTCTCTACCGTGCCTTCGCCCACCCGGCGCGACAGCAGCTCGTCGAGCCGTTCGGTCTGGAACTGCCACATCTCGGGCGCGGCGTTGATGAGTTGCGTCACCAGGCGGGCGTGGGTCTCGGCCTGGAGGTGCATCTCCGAGCGCACGGCCTGGTAGTGCACAAAGAAATAGCTGATCGGCAGCAGCAGCAGGATGGCCAGGGCCACCAGGCTTGCGATCCACGTGATGGTGCGTTCCATTGACCTCACCGGCCCAGCCGGGTGGAGTGCCCGAACTGCGCGAGCAGCGCCATGCCCTGCGCCGATTGAAAGTAGCCGATCAGCTCCTGCGCCAACCCCAACGGCGCGCCGCGCGTGGCGACGTGCATGCGGTTGACGATCCGGTAGGTGGCGTTCTCGACATTGGCGACAGTCGGCGCCACGCCGTCCAGCGCGAGCGGCGCCAGCGTGTGCGCGCCGGCGCGCAGCAGCGCCAGGCTGCACGTGCCCAGGCCGCCGCGCAGGCGGGCGACCGTGTCCACAGCCTCCTGGTCGGTGACGGCGACGACCATGCCGGCGCGCGCGTAGGCGCGCTCCAGCGCCAGCTCCACCAGTGCGCCCATGCTGGCCAGCAGCACGTAGTCGCCATCGGTGCGGGGGCGCATGACCAGACGCACCGGCGTGCCGTCCGGCCAAGTGGTGCGCGCGCCTTCGATCATCTCGGCCAGTTGGGCCCGCGTGAGGCCGGTCACGCCCGTCACGCTGGTGGCCAGCGCGAACGGCGTGCGGGCGTACTCGACGGCCTGCAGGCCGCGCATGCGCTCGTCGACGTTCAACGGCCGGCTGATCAGCGCCAGATCGAGCGCACCTTGCTCCACCGCGCGCAGGCTTCCGGTACTGCCGAGTTGCGTCATGACCTTTGGCTTCTGGCCCGGGCGACGCTGGCCCAGCATGGCCAGCGCGCTGGAGATCGTCACGAGGGCCGCGCCGGCACCGCCGATGTGCACCTGGCGCCCCTGGGCAAACGCCGTCAGCGCCGCCGCCGGGCACACCGCCGCCGCCACACAGCCCCGCGCCAGCGCACGGACCACGCCGCGGCGAGCGCTGGGCGCAACAACGGCGTGCGGGCGCGCAGACAGGGCAATGTCCAGATGAGCTTTCAAAGCGGCGGTGGCGGGCCCTCGGCCCAACGAAAGGTGATGGCGCACAAGGTTCTCGAATGTGACACTGTTCACTGCGATTGCGCCGCGCATCTTGCGCAACACGTCGTCCCGGGACAGCGCCTTTGGTAAATACTACACGTGCTCAGGGCTTTTCCGCGCCCCGCTCTGTGTCCAGCCGCAACTCGGCGCGGCCTGGGTCCGGCGGGGTGGTGCGCCCGGGCAGGGTTGGGGTTCGCGGCGGTCCGCGGTCGCAACACCGCCTCGCCCAACCCGATGCCACGCGCTTGAGGAGAACCGGCTTTGCCGGGCGACTCAAATCCCCGCGGGGGACGGCCGGCTCGGCCGGCCTTGGGGCGCTCTCGATGCCGCCGATGGCCGCCCGGGCGGCGTCAGCGACCTGGCCGCTGCTCCGGCAAGGGAGGTGCGGCCCGCGTGGCACCCTGGGGTGTGGCCGTCGCGCGACGCCAACTGCCGGTGCGAATGGCCTGTGTGGTGATGCGCTCCAGCTCGACCGCGGCCACGCCGCGCAGCAGGTCGAGCTTGCGTGCCGCGGCGTAGCTCAGATCGATGATGCGGCCGGGATGAAACGGGCCGCGGTCGTTGATGCGCACCACCACCTCGCGCCCGTTGGCCGGGTTGCGCACGCGCGCAAAACTGGGCAGCGGCAGCGTCGGGTGCGCGGCCGTCATCGCGTACATGTCATAGGGCTCGCCGCTGGCGGTGCGCCGACCGTGAAACCTGGCGCCGTACCACGACGCCAGGCCACGCTCGGTGAACGGCCGGTCCTCGGTCAGGGGCACATACGAGCGGCCCTGCACTTCGTAGGGCTTGTTCGGGCCGCCAAGGGGAATCGGCTCGACCCGCGGTTCGGCGTCCGGCACCCGGGCCAGGTCTTGCGGCGGAATCGGCGGTACGCCATCCCGGCCCGGCGTGCCGGTGATGTCGGGCGGCAGGGCGGTGCCGGGCCTGGGTTCGGTGCCGCAACCGACCAAGATCGCAAGCAGCCAGGCGGCCGGCAACAACTGCCGCATCCATGCCCGGGAGCGGCCCGACCATTGGGTCTTGCGCATGGCGCGCACCATACACGAGCCGCACATCCCGGCAAGTCACGCCCCTATCATCGGCCGCATGCCTGTCACCCTTGCCGGCCAGTTGGTCGTCGCCATCTCGTCGCGCGCGCTGTTCGACTTCGAGGAAGAGAACCAGGTCTTCGAGGCCAGCGACGACCGCGCCTATATGCGGCTGCAGTTGGCCCGGCTCGACACCACCGCGCGGGCCGGCGTGGCGTTCTCGCTGGTCAACAAGCTGCTCGCCTTCAACCCGGGCGCGCCGCCCGGGCCCACGGACACAGCGCCGCCGCAACGCGTGGAGGTGGTCATCCTGTCGCGCAACGACCCGGTCTCGGGCATGCGGGTGTTCCGTTCGGCGCAGCACTACGGCTTGGCCGTCCAGCGCGGCGTCTTCACGCGCGGCCAATCGCCATGGCGCTACCTGAAGCCGCTGAACGCCAACCTGTTCCTGTCGACCAACGAGGCCGATGTGCGCTCCGCACTCGGCGCCGGTGTGCCGGCGGCGCGTGTGTACCCGAACTCGGCGCGCGCCTCCAGCGCCCACCCGAACGAGGTGCGGATTGCTTTCGACGGCGACGCGGTGCTGTTCTCCGACGAGGCCGAGCGCGTCTACCAGCGCGCCGGCCTCGACGCCTTCCAGGCCCATGAGCGCGACCAGGCCGGCACGCCGCTCGCGGCCGGCCCGTTCAAGCCGCTGCTGCTGGCGCTGCAACGCCTGCAGCAAGAACCCGCGTCCGGCATGCGGATTCGCACCGCGCTGGTCACCGCGCGCAGCGCCCCGGCGCACGAGCGCGCGATCCGCACCTTGATGGACTGGAACATCGAGGTCGATGAGGCGATGTTCCTCGGCGGCCTGCCCAAGGGCGAGTTTCTGCGCGAGTTCGAGCCCGACTTCTTCTTCGACGACCAGACCGGGCACATCGAGAACGCCGCCGAGCATGTGCCGTCGGGGCATGTGGCGTCTGGGGTTAGCAATTCGGGGTGAGTTGGGCTTTGTCCTGATGCGCTGTGTGGCGCGGCGCTGCTTTGCGGACCGACGTCGATCCTCCGATGCCGATTTCCCCTCAACATCGGCGCGCGTCGGACAACATTCATTCGGGGGCGCGAACGGCTGCTGATCACTGCCCGATCGCGCGCGCAGCTTTGCTTTGGGGGAACGGGCGCCGTCATCGATAGTTTCCTGACGTAGCGATGGCACCGGTCGGTTCAGAATCTGATCGCTTGGAACTTCGCTTGCAACGAGTGTTGCCATGGCACGCGGTAGGTTCCCCGCTGACGCAGTCCGCGCAGGCGACGACTTGCGGCCACCATCGCACGAAGCGTTCGGCCTGCAACCAGAAGCCGTGCTTCGACCATTGCCCATCAAGCACAAAGACCGTATGCCCGGCCCTTCGAATTGCTTCCCGCTCGGCGCCGTGTTGCTTCTTGAAGCGGTCGATGGAAATCGATGTACCAAGGACCATCGGAGTCCAATGCGCCGATCCATTGGAGGTCAGGCGCGTTGCGCGCAAAACGATCGGTGAGATGGATCACATCCTCCACACCAGGCGTCATCGCCGACAGCTCTCTGATGCCGTGCGCAAGGTACGGCGATAGATTGTTATCGAAGAAGAATTTCAAGCAGCAAGCTTTTCTTCGAATTCGACGGCCGCCGCCACCCACTTTGGTGTGATGTTAAAGATGCGTGAAACCATCGCGCGATCTTTGCCCTCGGCGAGAAAGGACGCATGGATCGTATCTGTGGGAATGCCCACTTCAGCGACCACTGGAGTGCCAAATTGCAGCGCTGGGTCCAGCACGATTGACTTCCGCTTGTCCAGCGGGAACCAGCGACGCGCTCCACGCGCTACATCTCGACCGTATTCAATGCCTGCGTATAGCGACGGCTTGATGATCTCGGAGAAGACGAACTGCCTACGCAGTACGTCAATCATTCGCGGCTCACCCGTCGACTTCTCAATCGCATCGAGAAAGATGCGCTTGCCGTCAGTCAAGAACTGACGGTTGGTAAGCGGATAGTCCGAGCCGAAATCCTTGGCAGCTGCATCCACTGTCGCCCGAATCACTTTGAGGTCCACTCCGTGGCGCACGAATTCGGCCACCATGCGCAATTCGAGCAGATCTCGAAAACCGATGACTTCGCCGGGCAAGTCTTCGTCCCTAAGTTGGGTGCGCCACAGCGGCTCGGAGCGTACGTTCTCACCTTTGTACTTGCGCGCATAGCCGTGCAACCAGCGGCGCACGGCGCGTGGCTCCACACCCACAAGCCTGGCAGCTTGGCGAAGTGGATAAATGCCAGTTCCGAGGAGGTCCATGAAACTCTAAAGTGATATGCCAACGAGTGTATGTGAAGGGACCGTCGCTCGGCACGGCCACGTCAACTCGCCTCCACCGCCCCTCGCCAAGCCGCAAGCGGGCAGCTGGCGGCGCGCCTCTATGCCGCCGAGCAGCGCAGCGGAGCGGGGTCGGCGCGCTTGCGCGCCAAGTCCGCACTGTTTGAGCACCGTACTCAGGGCGAGGCCGGCACAGTGAAGCGCCGACGGCTGTCCGCCTGCGGCTTGGCGCGCGCAAGTGGTGATGGGTAGTCGGCAGTGGGGAACCGTCAACGGTGCACGAAGCCACGTGGGGTGCGGGCAGCTTGTGCGTGCCTGCGTCACCATCGCCCCGCCGACAGCTTTGCGAAACAATGCAAACCATGCAGCCCGATCCAGCTCCAACGATCCCGCCCGCCGCGCTGGACCGCGTGCGCGAACTGCTGCAGCAAGGCGGCCGCAAGTTGCTGGGCCTGGTGGGTCCGCCCGGCGCAGGCAAATCGACACTGGCCATCGCCTTGCAGCAGGCCTTTGCCGAAGAGTCGCAAGTGGTGCCAATGGACGGCTTCCACCTTGCCAACGCCGAGTTGCAGCGCCTCGGCCGCGCCGGCCGCAAGGGCGCACCGGACACCTTCGACAGCGCAGGCTATGCAGCGCTGTTGCAGCGCTTGCGCGAGCAGCGCGCCGATGAAATCATCTACGCGCCCGAGTTCCGGCGCGCGATCGAAGAGCCGATCGCCGGCGCGATTGCGGTGTTTGCGCACACCCGGCTGATCATCACCGAGGGCAACTACCTGCTGCTCGACGATGGCCCGTGGGCGCGTGTGGCGGCGCTGCTCGACGACGTCTGGTACGTCGATGTCGACGATGCCCAGCGCAATCATCGCCTGGTGCGGCGCCATGAAGAATTCGGCCGCAGTCCACAGGCCGCGCGCGCATGGGTGGACAGCACCGATGCGCCCAACGCCCGCCTGATAGCAGCCACACGCTCGCGCGCGCATTGGGTGTTCAGCGGGGGCGACGGCTGAGGTGAAAGCCGCTGCGCCTTGGTTGACTTCGCTGGCGTGGCTGGCCATCGCCTGCGTCGCCTTGCTCGCGGCGATCGCGCTGTTCCGGGACCGCTTGCTGTATTTCCCGTCGCGCGCCACGGTGGCCGAGATGGTCAACGGAACGCTGCGCGCGTGGCCGAACCAGGCCGATTTTCGTGGGCTGGTGGCGCAACCCGACGGCCCGGCGCGCGGTACCGCGATCGTCTTTCACGGCAATGCCGGCCACGCCGGCCACCGCGCTTTCTACGCCGAGGCGCTCACCGCGCTGGGGCTGCGCGTGATCCTGGCCGAGTACCCGGGCTACGGCCCGCGCGACGGTGGCTTGGGTGAACGCAGCCTGGTCGACGACGCCGAACAGACCATCCTGCTGGTGCATCGCGAGCATGGTGCGCCGCTGCTGGTGATCGGTGAATCTCTGGGCGCCGGCGTGGCCGCGGCGGCCAGCGCGCGCCAGGCCGACAGAATTGCCGGCCTGTGGTTGATCACGCCGTGGGACCGGCTCGCGCAGGTGGGCGCCTTCCACTATCCGTGGCTGCCGGTCAACCGGCTGCTGCGCGACCGCTATGACAACGCCGCGCATCTCGCGTCGTTCAAGCGCCCGGTGCTGGTGGCGGTGGCCGAGCACGACAGCATCGTGCCGGCGCGCTTCGGCGCTGCGCTGTTCGACGCGCTGCCCGGCCCGGCGAAGCGCCTGGAGGTGATGCGCGGCGCCGGCCACAACGACTGGCCGCTGCGCGTGGACCTTGCCTGGTGGCGCAAGGCCATCGGCTTTTTGCTGCCCGAATCCACGCCACGATGAGTGACCCTGTCGCGCAAGCGCGCCAACACTTTGAGCAAGGCCTGGCCGCGTTCGACGACGGCCGGCTGGCGCAAGCCGAAACCCATTTCGAAGCCGCGCTCGCACTGGTGCCGGGTCGCGTGTCCGTCCTCGTCAACCTGGCCGCCACCCGCACCCGGCTCGGTCGCCCGGACGCGGCGTTGCCTTTGATCGACGCCGCGCTGGCCGCCGCGCCCGACGACGCCGACGCCTGGTGGCAGCGCGGCCTCGCGCTCAGCGCACTGCGACGCTTTGACGAGGCGCTGGCCTGCCAAGACCGGGTGTTGGCGCTGCTGCCCGAGCACGCGGCCGCCGCCTACCAGCGCGCTGCCACGCTCACCGCATTGCGGCGCCACGCCGAGGCCGCCGCCGCCCTGGAACGCCTGCTCGCGCTCACGCCCGACGACGCCCAGGCCTGGCTGCAACACGGCCAGGCCCTGCAGCGGCTGGCGCGCCCCACGCAGGCCCTGGCGTCGTACGAGCGCGCGCTGGACCTGGCGCCCGGCCTGGCGCAGGCCTGGACGAACCGCGCCGACATCCTCAAGCACGCCGGGCGGGCCGACGAGGCCGCGGATTGCCTGCGGCAGGCCCTGCGCCACGGT
>JAYSVE010000614.1:0-3619 GCA_043718725.1 Methylibium sp. | reverse complement strand
TGGCGCAACTGTTCACGGCGGGCCGGGCCGCGTTTGTCGCCAACGCCGGCCCGCTGATGGTGCCCACGACCAAGGCGCAGTGGAGCGCCCGCTCGGTGCCGCTGCCCGAGGCGCTGTTCTCGCATTCCGACCAGCAGGACGCCTGGCAGAGCGCCATCTATGACGCCCACAACGACGCCAGCCCCGGCGCCGGTCGCACCGGCTGGGGCGGCCGCATGATGGAGCGCCTGGTGCCCGAGGCCAGCGCCAACCGCGGCTACGCCTGCCTGTCGCTGGCGGGCGGCAACCTGTGGCAAACCGGCGACCGTTCGCTGCTGGCCTACAAGCTGTCGGCGTCGGGCAACTTCGGCTTCGACTTCTTCGACCCGCAAGGCACCGACCCGCTCTCGGTGGCCATCACGCAGACCCTGGCCGACCAGCGCAGCCACCTGTTCCACCAGGCCTGGCTGGCCACGGTGGGCCGGGCCATCGAGGTGCAGAAGGTGCTGAGCGGCGCGCTCAACACATCGACCGTCGCCACGGTGTTCCCCAACAACGGCCTGGGCAGCCAGTTGCGCACCGTCGCCCGGCTGGTCTCGGCGCGCCAGAGCCTGGGCTTGCCGCGCCAGGTTTTTTTCGTCTCGATCGGCGGCTTCGACACCCACGGCAGCGACCAGTTGCAGCGCCAGCAGCAGGCCTTGGCCGAGATCGACGGCGCCGTCAGCGCCTTCCACCAAGCCACGGTGGAGATGGGCCTCAGCGACAAGGTGACGCTGTTCACCGCGTCGGACTTCGGCCGCACCTTTGCCTCCAACGGCCAAGGCTCGGACCACGGCTGGGGCAACCACCACTTCGTCGTCGGCGGCGCGGTGCGCGGCAACCAGCTCTACGGGCGCTTCCCGAACCAGACCGTCGGCGGGCCGGACGACACCGGCAGCGGCCGCTGGATCCCGGGGGTGGCCACCGACCAGGTGGCGGCCACGCTGGGCCGCTGGTTCGGCGCCGACCCCGCCCTGCTGGCCGACGTGTTCCCTCGGCTGGCCCACTTCGCGCCCGATCTCGGGTTCATGAACTGATTTCCGCCACGGCCTGCCACCCCCATGAACCCACTTGACTCACTCCGCGCCAACCCTCGCCCGCCCAGCGCCGCCGGCATGGCCGCGCTGCTCTGGCTGGCGCTGCTGGCACCGCCGGCCACGGCGCAAAACGCCGTCAGCGGCCGGGCGCTGTTCGATGACACCGTCAACGCCACCGGCCTCATCACGCTGACCGGCGCCTGCACCAGTTGCCACGGCTCGGTGCAGGACCGGCGCACCCGGATCGGCGGCAACCCCTATGCCGAGATCAGCCTGAGCACCGCCATCAACCGCGTCGGCCAGGCGATCGCCACGGTGCCGCCGATGCGCCAGTTCCAGGCCTTGAATGCCGTCCAGGTGGCGGACCTCGGCGCCTTCATTGCCGACACGCCCGAGACCAGCACCGACCAGCTCGACTTCAACGCCAGCGCCATCAACAGCGCCACCGAGGCGCAGTTTGTCGAGCTGAAGCACGCGCTGGCCACCAGCGAAACCCTGAAGGTCGTGAGCGTGGCCATCACCGGCACCGGCGCGGCGCGTTTTACGCGCACCTCCGACACCTGCGACCAGCAAACCCTGGCCGCCGGCGCAACCTGTCGGGTCAGCGTCACCTACGCGGCGCCGGACACGGCCGGAACCATCGTGCCGCTGACCTTCACGCTGCGCCAGGGCACGTCGACCACCGCCTTCACCCGCACGATGTTCCTCAACGGCTCGGTGGCGGTGAGCACGCCGCCACCCGGTGGCACGGCGGGCGGTGGCGACTCCGGCGGCGGGGCGCTGGGCTGGCCCTGGCTGCTGGCGCTGGCGCTGGCCACGCGGGCGTTGCGGGTGGCATGCCGGCCGTCGTCGGCTCAGTACGTCACCCGCGCCAGGTAGGTCTGCTGCGACGCGGCGCGCGCCTGCCCCAGGGTGTGGATGCCCTGCGCCCGCAGCAGGGGGATGAGCTTGAGGAAGACCTCGGCGGTGACGAACGCGTCGCCCATCGCCGTGTGGCGGCCCATCACGGTGACGGCCAGCCGCTCGGCGATCGCTTCGAGCCGGTGTGACTCGGCGTTCGGGTGCAGCACGGCCGACAGCAGCAGGGTGTCGAGCACCGGTTGCTCGAAGCGCACGCCGCTGGCCGCCTCTTGCAACTGCAGGAAGCGCATGTCGAATGCGGCGTTGTGCGCCACCAGCACGGTGTCCAGCGCAAAGGCGTGAAAGCCGGGAAGCACCTGATTGATCGTCGGCTGGCCGGCGACCATTTCCGGGCGGATGCCGTGGAACACCACCGACGCCGCCGGAATGCCGCGCTGCGGGTCGACCAGTTGCTCGAAGCACTCGGCGCGCAGCAGCCGTCCGTTGACGATGCGGGTGGCACCGATCTGGATGATCGCGTCGCCCCGCGACGGCTCCAGCCCGGTGGTCTCGGTGTCGAACACCGTGTAGCTCAGGTCGCCGAGCATTCGGTCGTCCAGTTCACGGCTCTGCGGCGAGGTCTGGAACAGGTCGAAGTCGTAGAACTCCGGGCGGCTGTCGCGCGGCGCCAAGCCGGTCGCGCCCGGCGGCTCCTGCGCGCCGGCCAGCGGCAGCAGGAAGCGAAAGAACGACTGGTGGCGCACGCGCTCGCGCTCGAACCAGAACTCGCCGCCGTGGCGTTGCGCAACCTCGCGCACGGTCGCAGGCAGGCTCTCGGGGCCGATCTTCATCGCCTCGGTTTCCCAGCCTGTCACGGTTTCGGTGCTCAGGCCCTGGCCGGTCCAGACCAGGTCGAGGTGGGCATGCGGCCCCGGTGCCGGCAGCAGGCGCAACTGGACCAGCTTGACCTGGTATTCGTCGCCCAGCCGGTGCGCCAGGTAGGCCAGCGCCTGCAGCAGCGAAAAACTGTCGACCTTGAGCCACAGCGTGGGGTCGACCTCGGCCGCGGCGGCACGCACGCCAGCGGCAGCCTCGATGCGGCGCAAACCGGCCGCCACCAGTTCGGTGCCCAGCATGTCCTCCAGCGGCCAGCGCGCCTTCAGGCCTTGCGCGGTGGCGTCGGCGAGGTTGCGCAGGCGCTGGCTCATCAGGCCGACCTCGTCGCGAATCACACCGTGGAAGCGCTCGCGCATGGCGGGCTCGATGTCCGGGTAGGCGAGCATCTCGACGGCCGCCTGCAGGTTGCCCAGCGAGGCGCGGCTGCCTTCGGTCAGGCCGAGCAGCAACTGGTCGCGCGCCGACTCGGCCTCGAAGATCTCGGTGATGTTGTCCAGCATCAGCACGAAGCCATCGAGGCCGGGCTCGGCGCCGGCGGCGCCGGGCGCAACCACCTCGCGCACCGGCGTCATCTGCGCCCGCAGCAAATGGCCGCCGGGCGTGGCGGTGACGAACTGCGCCGACGGGCTGGCGTCGCCGCGCTGCAGGCGCTGTTGAATGGTTTGCAGCGCATGTGCCACCAGGGCGCGGTCGAACACGGTGTAGATCGAGCGGCCCAGGCCGATCAGCTCGGCCCCGGCGGCGCCGGTCGGTGCCTGCCCGGGCGCCTGCGCGAGCGCGCGAAACTGCATGCGGGCGCGGCTGTTGTAGAGCAGCACGCGGCCGTC
>JAYSVE010000613.1:0-3620 GCA_043718725.1 Methylibium sp. | reverse complement strand
CATGATCGCGCCGAGCACGACGACGACGAAGATGATCACCGCGGCGTAGAACAGCACCACCAGCATGCCGAGCTGCTTGAGCGAGCCGATACCGTACTTGCTGACCGTGAAGGCGATCGCACCGAGCACGCCCAGCGGCGCCAGCTTGATGATGATGCCCATGATCTTGAACAGCACATGGCTCAGGGTGTCGATGAAATTCGCCACCGGCGCGCCGCGCTCGCCGAGCATCGCCAGCGCGCAGCCGAACAGCACCGCGAACAGCAGCACCTGCAGCACGTCGCCGGTGGCGAACGCGGCGACCACCGTGTTCGGGATCAGTTTCATCAGGAACTCGACCGTGCCGCCGCCGGTGAGTTTGCTGGCGTTGTCGACATAGGCGCTCATGGCCGCGGCGTCGAGCGCTTTCGGGTCGACATTCATGCCGACGCCGGGCTCGAAGAAGAAGGCCAGCGCCAGGCCCAGGCCCAGCGCGATGGTGGTCACGACCTCGAAGTAGATCAGCGCCTTGACGCCGACGCGGCCGACGCGCTTCAGGTCACCGGCGCCGGCGATGCCGTGCACCACGACGCAGAAGACCAGCACCGGGATGATCATCTTGATCAGCTTGATGAAGCCATCGCCGAGCGGTTTCAGTTTGACGCCGAACTCGGGCCAGGCGAAGCCGATGAGTACGCCAAGCAGCAGCGCGAGCACTACCTGGCCGAACAGGGAACGCAGGAAACGGGGCATGAGGACCTCCAGCGGGTTGCACAGGCTTGTTGACTACAAGCTTGTATGCAAGCAATGTAATCAAACCAAAACCCGCAATGATGCGGGTTTGCCCGGGGGATTGATGCGTTCAGGTCAAAGCTGACCGGGGCCTGGGGGTGGCGCAGGCGCCTTGTCGCTCCATGGCACACAACGGGGCCCCAGTCTTAGCGCGCAATCTCGTGGGAGACCCACCCAGCGGCTTCGCCATCCATGGCGCGGTACAGACTCAGGCCGGAGGCGTCGCGAACTCGGGGCCATCGTAGGCCTCTGGAACCTGAACGCGGCCGTTGCGGATATCGTCCGCAGCCCGCTCGACGCGCGCCCTCAGGTGAGCCGGTACATCGTCGGCCATCGTGAGGCGCACGGCCGCGGGGTCGGCCAGCCCGACCTTTTGCACCACACCGCCCTTGAACCGGCCGTCTCGCAGATCGCGCACCGCAGTGAAAACGCCGATGCCGACGTCGGCGACCGCCGAGGCGACGAACACCTTGGGATCGACCTTGACCCAGTCGATCACGTTGCCGATCTGGCGCACGCCCTTCTCGCGGCAGGCCTCGGTGACGCCGTCACGGCCGGCATTCAACATCGTGAAGATGACGTCGGCGCCGGCAGCGATTTGCGCCTGAGCAACCCGCCGGGACAACGGGTTGTCGTCCTGGTTGCCCGAGAAGTTCGTCAGCAGCCTCACCTTGGGGTCGGTGTCGCGCACGCCGGCGGCGAATCCAGCGCGCCCCTTGAGGCCCGGGCGCACACGAATGCCAGACATGTGCCCGACGATGCCGGTGCGCGTGGTCAGTGCCGCGAGCACGCCCGCCAGGTACGCGGACTCCTCCTGCAGCACGTCGTAGCTCGCCAGATTGGAGCCGGTCACCGCCCCTTGGGTGACGACGAACTTCTGCTGCGCAAAGCGCGTCGCAACCTCGGCCGCCGCTTCGTTGTTCTGGCCGCCATGGGCGACGACCAGGTCGACGCCCGACTGCGCAAGTTGCGTCAGCGCGGCAGCAAGCAATTCCTTCTTCGGTTGCACGCCGTCGATATGCCCGGTCTTCACGCCGAGTTCGTTGCGCGCGCGGTCCAGGCCGCGCCAGCCGGCTTCCATGAAGCCACGATCGTCGATCCGGCCGGCGAACAGAGCTCCCACCGACAACGTGGCGCCGGCCCCGCGCGCCATCGGTGAAAAGCCGAGCAGTGCGACGGATCCGGCAAGCGTGATGAATCCGCGGCGGGACGCATCGTAAGAAGTGTTGGCATTCACGGTTGCTCTCCTTGAGAAAGGTTGTCAATGGGCTTCGGCGGTCTTGGCGGCGGCGATCGCCTCAGCCGTATCGCCCCTGGCGCCGTTGAAGAAGATGTTCAGGACCACCGCGGCGATGGCCGTTAGCAAGATGCCGCTCTCCAGCAGCGGATGCAGGCCATGCGCCATCTGCTGCATCCAGCGCGGCGCCACCAGCGGGATCAAGCCGAAGCCGATCGACAGCGCGACGATGTAGAGGTTGTTGCGGTTGTTCTTGTAGTCCACCGTGCTGAGGATGCGGATGCCGGTGGCCGCGACCATGCCAAACATCACCAGCCCCGCGCCGCCGAGCACGAAGGTGGGGATCGATTCGACGAAGGCCGCCATCTTCGGCAGCAGGCCGAGGATGACCATGATCACGCCGCCGGCCACGCAGACCCAGCGGCTCTTGACGCCGGTGACGCCGACCAGGCCGACGTTCTGGCTGAAGCTGGTGTACGGGAAGGTATTGAAGATGCCGCCGATCAGCGTGCCCAGGCCGTCGGTGCGCAGCCCCGCGGTCAGCTCGGCCTGGTCGATCTTCTTGCCGGTGATATCCGACAGCGCCAGGAACATGCCGGTCGATTCGATCATCACGACGATCATCACCAGCGTCATCGTCAGGATCATCACGATGTCGAAGGTGGGCGGGCCGAAGGCGAACGGCGTGACGACGTCGAACCAGTGCGCCTTGCCGACCTTGTCGAAGTTCATCTTGCCCAGCGAGATCGCCACCGCGCAGCCGGCGACGATGCCCAGCAGCACCGAGATGTTGGCGACGAAGCCCTTCGCGTACTTGACCAGCAGCAGAATGAAGATCAGCACCGCACCGGCGATGGCCAGGTTGTCGAGCGCGCCGTAACTCGGGTTGTCGACCATCGGGATCGGGCCGGGTAGCTTCAACAACGGCGCCGCGGCACCGGGCGCCGCCGACGCGGCGGCTGCCGCGGCCGTGGCCTTGGCGCCGTCCACCATCGCCACCAGCTTGGGCACGTCCACGCTCTGAGCCAGGAAGGCCGGGCCGCCCGTCGCCCAACCCACGCCGACGCGCATCAGGCTGATGCCGATGATGGCGATGATCGTGCCGGTGACCACCGGCGGAAAGAAGCGCAGCATGCGTCCGACGATCGGCGCGATGATCATCGAGATGATGCCCGCGCCGATGATGGCGCCGAAGATCGCACGCGCGCCATCGACGCCCGGCTGTGCGTTGGCAAAGGCCACCATCGGGCCGACTGCGGCGAAGGTCACGCCCATCATCACCGGCAGCTTGATGCCGACCCACTTGGTGAAGCCGAGCGACTGGATCAGCGTGACGATGCCACAGGCGAACAGGTCGGCCGAGATCAGCAGCGCGACTTGTTCGGGTGTCAGCTTGAGCGCGCGGCCGACGATCAGCGGCACCGCGATGGCGCCGGCATACATCACCAGCACATGCTGCAGGCCAAGTGCAGCCAGCCGCCCGGCAGGGAGTTTTTCGTCCACCGGGTGGACAGTCACTGCATTCATGGGGGTCTCCTCTTTGCTCTGTCGGGTGGGAATTCAGTTCACGGGTGCGCCGGCGTCGAACCAGCGCTTGATCAGCGCGCGCTCG
>JAYSVE010000612.1:0-1540 GCA_043718725.1 Methylibium sp. | reverse complement strand
GCGGCCTTTTCATCCGCAGTACGCGGCGCTGGTGGCAGCCGACCGGAGCACAGCCGCCGACAAGACCGGCGCCGACGTGGGCCTGTGGGTTGACCGCGCCATTCGAGAGGCTGTCGCAGGGCGCTTTCACGCGGTCATCGAGACCACGATGCGTCAGCCCGAGGTCGTTCGGCGCACCGCCGAACAGTTCACGGCACAAGGCTTCGGGTTCGAGATGCGTGTTGTCGTCGTGGATCCCGAAGCCAGCCAGCTCGGAATCTACGAGCGATTCGCAACCGGCCTGGCTTCGCCGAGCGCGTTGCCGAGGTTCACGCTGCCGAGTTACCACGCCGACGCGTTGGCGCAGATGCCGAAGACGCTGGCGGAGGTGGTCAAGCTGGCCAAGGTCGTCCGCTTCGTCGATCGCCAAGGGCGCGAGCTTTACTCGTCGCGGGCCTCGAAGGTGTCGCCGGTCGAAGCGCTTGAAGACCTTCGGCGGCAACCGCTGCCGGAAGGCGAGCGCCAGCGAATCGCAGCGCAATGGGCCACGCTGGTTCAGCGGCTGGACCGGGATGGTGTGCCAGCCATGGTTCGCCAGGGCGTGAAGTCCGAGCAGGCGCGGTTCACCGCGTTGGTGGAGCAGGGCAGGGCACCACCATCAGGCCGATCACAGAAAGGGCTGGATCGGTAGGGAACCGGCCAGGCCGAGAGCCCTGCGGCCCGCGCCACGCGCGCGCTTCCAGCGCCACACCGCACGTTCATCTCTCCCGCAGGCGGCATCTCGCAGATCCGGAGCCGCCACTAGGCGGCGAGTCGCTGCACTTGAAACGCTTTGCCGTCCTCCGAATTCATTTCGACATGCGTTGGAGCGGTCTTCCCCCAGGCTGCTGGGTTCGACATCGAAAGCCGGCGATCGATGTTGGGTCATTGCGGGGCGTTGTCCAGTGTTCCCGTGGGGTTGGTGACACCCTGCGGCATTGAAGGCGAACCTACGCCGTCGCACGGGGTTTGCAAGGGTGCGGCTTCGCCCACGTCCTCACCCGTTCGGTGCGCGCCTGCGGCTGTGCTCCGCATGCGGCCTCCGGGCGTGCCCCTGCATCCCCCGCTTTATCGCCGTCGTTTGAAGTCGCCATCCCGCGAGGGATGTCACAACCCAACTTCATAGGAGCCCATCATGGCCAAGAAACCCACCCCGCAGAAGCAGCAGCCGCAAACCGAACGCTACGACGTTCTCGTTGTCGAAAACTTCCAGAGCCAGGGCGAGGACCGCTCCAGCTGGACGCGCGTCGGGGTTGCCTTCCCGCACGACGACGGCAAAGGGTTTCAGGTGCAACTCAAGGCCCTCCCGGTCGATGGCAAGCTCGTGATCCGCCTGCACGTGCCGAGGTCCAAGGACGAACCCAACGGCGAGTGACGCCGCAAGGCGCCAGGCGAAGGGGCTGCGGCCCCTTCGCTTCGGGTTCTGCCAAGCGCTCTTGAGCGTGTCCCACCAACAGGGGTGTCCTTGTCGTGCCGCAGCCCACCCTTCCGGGCGGGCGACGGAACCAACCGGCCCCGTGAG
>JAYSVE010000611.1:0-1540 GCA_043718725.1 Methylibium sp. | reverse complement strand
CGGGTTGCAACGTCATCCGGTTTGATCGACAACCCCATCCGTGGTTTTGACCCCATAGTTTCCTCAGGCGCGGCTCTTCAAGTGCCGCTCTCCAGTGCCGCGCGCAACGCCGCCTGATCACTTTGCGGGCAGGCTTGGAGCAGGATGTCTAAAAACTGTGCCCGTCCGCTGGCCCGCTCACTGGCGCGTTTGACCAGCACTTTGGCAATGGGCCCGAGCTGGCGTGTCAACACCTGCGTGGCATGGGCCTTGATGTCGTCGCTCAAGGGCTCATCCGGTCGCAAGCTGGCACCGCTGCGGGCGACCGGGGGCGGCGTGCGCGAGACCACGGCGGTCGGGGCGACCGTTGTGGCGTGCGACGGCGAGTTCGCTTCGACCAGGAACCGCTGGCGCTTTTGACCTTCGCCGATGTGCAGGGCCAAAGCGCTGGTTAGGGCTTGGATGTCGGTGCAACTGCGCGCGGCATCACGCACCATGAATTTGGCCATCGGCCCGACATGGCTGGCCAGTGCGCGCTCGATGCGGCTTAACGTGGGGGCATCCCATTGGCTTGGGCGATCCTGTAGCCTCGAGTTGGAAGCATCTGCGCCGCTGCTCTGGCCGCCCTGTGATTTTGGTACCGGTCGCGATTGCTTGGCGCGGGTGATGGTGTTGAGCCATTGGGCCTTTTCGACGACGAAGGTGGCATTGCCGTCGCTGCTGTCAGACAGCTTTGCCGCCGCCGCCAGCGCCTCGCGAAACGCTGCGGCCGAGGCAAAGCGCTCGTCCACTTGCTTGGCCATGGCCCGGCTGACGACTCTGTCGTAGGCCTCGTGCCGCACCTGCGACGCGATGCTGCTGGGTGGGGCCGCCTCTTCATTGAGTACCTGGTACATCACCTGGTCTGGCCGGCCGATGAAGGGCGCCCGGCCCGCCAGCAAGTGGTAGAGCAGCACGCCGACCGAAAACAGGTCAGCCCGGTGGTCCACATCGTTGCCAATGTATTGCTCGGGTGCCATGTAACCGGGCGTGCCGATGACGCTGGCAACCTGGGTCAACCCGGCATTTTCGATGCGGGCAATGCCAAAGTCGGTCAGCTTCAACTGGCCGTCTGCCGTCAACAGCAAATTGGCGGGCTTGATATCTCGGTGCCAGACACCGTTGCGGTGGGCGCAGTCCAGCGCGTCCAGCAGTTGGTTCACGATGCTCAAGACCTGGGCTTCCTGCAGCATCGGCGTGCCGGCCAGCACTTGTTCGAGGTTGCGTCCGTCAACGAACTCCATCGCGATGAAGGCGGTGGATTCATCTCGCCCCAGCTCGTAAATCGCTACGATGCCGGAGTGGGCGATGCGCCCCACGGCCTTGGCCTCGTTGCGAAAGCGTGCGGCGATGGAGTCGATTTCGGTGTCATCGCCCAGCAGGCTTTTGTGGACCGTCTTGATCGCCACCAGGCGCTGGATATGCGGATCAAAACCCTTGTACACAACGCCCATCGCGCCGCGCCCCAGGATGCTTGAAATGATGTATTTGCCGATCTTGTCGGGCAAGGTCTCGCTCATCG
>JAYSVE010000062.1:0-2372 GCA_043718725.1 Methylibium sp. | reverse complement strand
CGGGGCTGACCTTGAAGGTGATCCTCGAAACCGGCGTGCTCACTGACGCGACACTGATCTCCCAGGCCGCGCGCCTGAGCCTGGCCTGCGGCGCCGATTTCCTCAAGACCAGTACCGGCAAGACCGCGGTCAGCGCCACGCCGCGGGCCGCCCGGCTGATGCTGCAGGCGATCGCCGCGACGCCAGAGGCGGCCGGGCGCGTCGGCTTCAAGGCCTCGGGCGGCATCCGCAGCGTCGCCGAGGCGGCGCACTACATGGACTTGTGCGCTGAGGTTCTGGGCGCCGGCGCGTTGAACCCGGCGCGGTTTCGCATCGGTGCCAGCAGCCTGCTGGACGACATCGAAGCGCTGCTCGGCGGGAGCGTCGCCGCGCCGGCGGCGCGCCCGGGCCCATATTGACGCCGGGTGCAGGGTCGATGCTGGCGCAAGAAATCATCCGCTGCAAACGCGATGGCGGGGTGCTGAGCGGCGCGCAGATCGACGCCTTCGTGGGCGGCCTGGTCGACAACTCGTGGAGCGAGGGCCAGGCCGCGGCGCTGGCGATGGCGATCTTCCTCAAGGGCCTGTCCGGCGCGGAAACCATCGCCCTGACACAGGCGATGACGCGCTCGGGCGAGGTGCTCGACTGGGCCGGCGCCAACCTGAACGGCCCGGTGCTGGACAAGCACTCCACCGGCGGCGTGGGCGACAAGGTGAGCCTGCTGCTGGCGCCCATCGTCGCGGCCTGCGGCGGTTTTGTGCCGATGATCTCGGGCCGCGGTCTGGGCCACACCGGCGGCACGCTCGACAAGTTGGACAGCATCCCGGGCTACCAGACCGCGCCCGGCGTCGAGCGCCTGCGCAGCGCGTTGCGCCAGGCCGGTTGCGCCATCGTCGGGCAAACCGCCGCGCTGGCGCCGGCCGACCGGCGGCTCTATGCCATTCGCGATGTGACGGCGACGGTCGAGTCGATTCCACTCATCACCGCGAGCATCCTGTCGAAGAAGCTCGCCGCCGGCCTGCACGGCCTGGTGCTGGACGTGAAGACCGGCAACGGCGCGTTTGCGGCGGCCATGCCCATGGCCCAGGCGCTGGCGGGTTTGCTGGTGCGGGTGGCGCGCGGCGCGGGCCTGCCCACGCTGGCCTGGATCAGCGACATGAACCAGGTGCTGGGCGACTCGTGCGGCAACGCGCTTGAGGTGCACGAGGCGCTGGCGTTCCTGCAAGGCACGCGGCGCGAGGCGCGGCTGCTGGAGGTGACGCGCATGTTGAGTGCCGAGCTGCTGCTGATCGGCCGGCTCGCCGCCGACCGCGAGGCCGCGCTGGCACGCGTCGATGCGGCGCTGGCCAGCGGCGCGGCGCTGGAGCACTTTGCCCGCATGGTGAGCGCGCTGGGCGGGCCGGCGGATTTTTGCGAGCGCGCGGCGCACCACCTCGCGGCGGCGCCGGTGCGGCGCGCGGCGCTCGCGGCGCGCGGCGGCTGGGTGCAAGGCATGGACACGCGCGCCATCGGCCTGGCCGTCATCGAACTCGGCGGCGGTCGGCGCCAGGCCACGGATGTGGTGGACCACCGTGTCGGCTTCGCGCAGGTGCGGGGCATCGGCCAGAGGGTCGAGGCCGGCGAACCGCTGGCGCTGGTGCATGCGGCCAGCGCGAGCGCCGGCTACCGGGCCTGCGCGCGATTGACGGGCGCGATCCGCCTCGCCGACGCCGCGCCGGCGCCCACGCCGGTGCTGATCGAACGCTTGCTGGGCCAGGGGTAGAAGGGCCAGGGGTAGATGTGGCGGGCCGGCGTCACCCGCCGGTGGCGTGGCAGGCCGGGCGCGAGCGCCTGCCAGGCCGTGCCCCTCGGGGTCGGTAGCGTATGCTCACGCGCCCCCAACTTTGTTCACCCGAGGCCCGTCCCATGTCCGTCCGCGCCGCCATCGCCGCATCCATGGCCTACGACACGATCATGGTGTTCGAGGGCAAGTTCACCGACCACATCCTGGCCGACCAGATCCATAAGATCAACCTGTCCTTCCTGTCGCCGCGCATGCGCCGCGAATACGGCGGCTGCGCCGGCAACATCGCCTACAACTACAAGCTGATCGGTGGCGAGCCGGTGCCCATGGGCATGGTGGGCGACGACTTCGGGCCCTACCGCGAGCACTGTAAGCGCTGGGCCATCGACGACAGTTGCCTGGTCGAGGCCCAGGACTCGTACACCGCGCAGTGCTTCATCGTGACCGACCTTCACAACAACCAGCTCGCCGGCTTTCACCCGGGGGCGATGGGTTTGTCGGCACAAATTCCATTGGCCCAGGCCGGCCCGGTGGCCTGCGGCATCGTCGGCCCCGACTCCAAGGACGCGATGCAACTGCACACCCGGCAGATGGCCGACGCCAGGCTGCC
>JAYSVE010000610.1:0-1542 GCA_043718725.1 Methylibium sp. | reverse complement strand
TGGCCGGTTCGCGCCAACCGTGGCACGTGCTGCTGCGCAAGCTGGCGGTGTTGCGGCATCGCTTCTGGAGTGTCGTGACGGGCGCGGACATTGCGCTGGGCTGCAAGATCGGCGGCGGCTTGCTGCTGCCGCACCCGAACGGCGTGGTCATTCACCCCGACGTGGTCATCGGGCCGAATTGCCTGATCTTCCAGCAGGTGACGCTGGGCAGCGCGCGCGATGGCGTGCCCAGGCTGGCCGGCCATGTGGATGTGGGCGCGGGCGCGAAGCTGCTGGGGCCGATTTGCATCGGCGAGCATGCGCGTGTCGGCGCCAACGCGGTGGTCATTCGCGACGTGCCGGCCGGCGCGACGGTGGTGGGCAACCCGGCGCGCGTGCTTTGATGCTGGGTCCCGATCCCGGCGCAACGCCGGCGCAACGTGCGCTGCGCGTGCTGATCGTGTGTGAACACGCCTCCGCGCAATTCGGCGGCGAGGCGATCCTGCCGCTGCATTACTTTCGCGTGCTGCGCCAACGCGGAGTCGACGTCTGGCTGGTGACCCATTCGCGCACGCGGGCCGAACTGGCCAGGCTGTTCGACGCAGAGCCGCGCATCCACTACGTCGAAGACACGTTGCTGCACAAGTTGATGTGGCGCATCGGGCGCCGGTTGCCGGCGCAGATCGCGTACTTCACCACCGGCTTCGTTTCGCGCTTCGCCGCCCAGTTGACGCAGCGCGCCATCGTGCGCCGGCTCGTCGCGTCCGAGGGCATCTCGGTGGTCCACCAGCCCATGCCGGTGTCGCCGCGCGAGCCCTCGATGATGTTTGGCTTCGGCGTGCCGGTGGTGATCGGCCCGATGAACGGCGGCATGGACTACCCCCCGGCGTTTCGGCGCAGCCGGGGCCGCTTTGAAAGCGCGCTGTTGAGCCTCGGGCGCTGGAGCGCACAGGCGTTGAACGCCTTGATGCCCGGCAAGCGCCAGGCGGCCGTGTTGTTGGTCGCGAACGCCCGCACCCGCGAGGCCTTGCCTCGGGGTGTTTGCCCGCGGGTGGTCGAGCTGGTGGAAAACGGCGTCGACCTGACGCTGTGGCGCCCAGGGTTGGGCGGTGGACCCGCCGCGGCGTCATCGGCGCACGGCGATGCAGCCACCGCCGCCACCACGACCTTCGTGTACCTCGGCCGCCTGGTGGACTGGAAGGCGGTCGACCTGTTGCTGCACGCCTTCAAAGCGGCCAGTGCCAGCGCCGATGTGCGGCTGCTCATCATCGGCGACGGGGCGGATCGTGCGCGGCTGGAGGCGCTGGCCGCAGAACTGGGCATGGCTTCTGATCACGGCCCGCAGTCCGGCAAGGTTCATTTCACCGGATTCCTGGCGCAGCACCTGTGTGCCGAGCAACTGCTGCGGGCCGACTGCCTGGTGCTGCCGAGCCTGCTGGAATGCGGCGGGGCGGTGGTGCTGGAGGCAATGTCCCTGGGCAAGCCCGTCATCGCAACCGCCTGGGGCGGGCCGCTGGACTATCTGGACGCCAGTTGCGGCGTGCTGGTGCCGCCCAGCGGGCG
>JAYSVE010000609.1:0-3632 GCA_043718725.1 Methylibium sp. | reverse complement strand
GCACGAAGGCGGCATCGTCGGCGCTGCCACTCTTCACCGCGCGCTGCGCCGCGCCGCCGGCCGCCGCCGTGGTGGCCTCGCCGCCGAAGCCGCCCAGGATCACGTTAAAGAACGAGCGGTTCATGGCCTTGCACATGATGTAGCTCAGGATCGCGCCGGAGCTTCCCACCAGCGAGCCCGCCACGATCAGCATGGCGTTGTTCAAACTGAAGCCGATGCCGGCCGCCGCCCAGCCCGAGTAGCTGTTGAGCATGCTCACCACCACCGGCATGTCGGCGCCGCCGATCGGGATGATGATGAGCACGCCCATCACGAAGGCCAGCGCCAGCATCGCAAAAAATGCCGGCCAGCTTTCGGTGAAGCTGAACACCAGGCCGAACGCGAGCATCAACAACCCCAGCACCAGGTTCAGCTTGTGCTGCCCGGCAAACTGCACCGGAGCGCCCTGGAACAGGCGGAACTTGTACTTGCCCGACAACTTGCCGAAGGCGATCACCGACCCGCTGAAGGTAACCGCGCCGATCGCCGCGCCGAGGAACAGCTCGAGCCGGTTGCCGGCGGGTATGGCCGCGCCCTTGGCGACGATGCCGAAGGCATGCGGTTCGGCCACCGCCGCGACCGCGATGAACACCGCCGCCAGGCCGATCATGCTGTGCATGAAGGCCACCAGTTCGGGCATCTTGGTCATCTCGACCCGCTTGGCCATCGTCGCGCCGACGCCGCCGCCGACCACCAGCGCGCCCAGCACGTAGACCATGCCGCCGGCCGCGGTCTGCCCGGCCTGGCCGGACAGCTTGACGATCAGCGCCGCCGTGGTCAGCACCGCGATGGCCATGCCGATCATGCCGAACAGGTTGCCGCGAATCGACGTGGTCGGGTGCGACAGGCCCTTGAGCGCCTGGATGAAGCAGACGCTGGCCACCAGGTACAGCAGCGTGACGAGGTTGTGGCTCACTTGGCGGTCTCCTGCACGACGACCTTCTTTTCCTTCTTCCTGAACATCTCCAGCATGCGCCGCGTGACCAGAAAGCCGCCGAACACGTTGACCGCCGCCAGCGCCACGGCCAGCACGCCCATGCTCTTGCCCAGCGTGGTTTCGGTGAGTGCGGCCGCCAGCATGGCGCCGACGATGACGATGGCCGAGATCGCGTTGGTCACCGACATCAGCGGCGTGTGCAGCGCGGGGGTGACGGTCCACACCACGTGGTAGCCGACGTAGATGGCCAGCACGAAGATGATCAGGTTGGTGACGGTCGGCGACAGGATGTCCATGGTCTTGGGGTTCCTTAATTGCGTTTGACTTCGCCGCCCTGTGACATCAGGCAGGCCACGACGATGTCGTCGTCCATCGGCACGTTGAACGCGCCTTCCTTGGTGATGACGAGCTTGAGAAAGTCGATCACGTTGCGCGCATACAGCGCCGAGGCGTCGGCCGCCACCAGCGCTGCCAGGTTGGTCTCGCCCACGATCGTGACGCCGTGCTTGACCACCGTCTTGTCGGCCTCGCTCAACGGGCAGTTGCCACCCATCACGTTGCCATTCGCGTCGACGCCCTTGCCGGCGGCGATGTCGACGATCACCGAGCCCGGCTTCATCGCCTTGACCATGTCTTCGGTCACCAGCACCGGCGCGGCGCGGCCGGGGATCAGCGCGGTGGAGATCACGATGTCGGCCGCCGCCACCCGTTTGGCGACCTCGACCTGCTGGCGCGCCAGCCAGCTCGGCGGCATCGGCCTGGCGTAGCCGCCGACACCGACCGCGGCTTCCTTCTCCTCGGGCGTGTCATAGGACACCTCGATGAACTTGCCGCCCAACGATTCGATCTGCTCCTTGACCGACGGCCGCACGTCGGAGGCCTCGATCACCGCGCCCAGCCGCTTGGCGGTGGCAATGGCCTGCAGGCCGGCCACGCCGACACCCAGGACCACGACGCGCGCGGCCTTGACCGTGCCGGCGGCCGTCATCAGCATCGGGAAGAAGCGCTGGTACTTGTCGGCCGCGATCATCACCGCCTTGTAGCCGGCGATGTTGGCCTGCGATGACAGCACATCCATGCTTTGGGCGCGGGTGGTTCGCGGCGCGGCTTCCAGCGCAAAGCTGGTCAGGCCCGCGGCGGCCACGCGCGCGAGGCCGTCCTTGTCAAAGGGATTGAGCATGCCCACCAGGGCGCTGCCGCTCTTCATCAGCGCCAGTTCCGGGGCGCTGGGCGAACGCACCTTCAGCACCAGTTCGCAACCCAGCGCGCCGGGGCCGTCGGTGATTTCGGCGCCGGCCGCGACATAGGCCGCGTCGGTGATGCTGGCCGCCAAACCGGCCCCGGCCTGCACCCGCAGCGTGTGACCCTGGGCCTTGAGCTTCTTGACGGTTTCCGGCGTGGCGGCCACGCGGGTTTCACCAGCCGCTGTTTCCAGCGGGATCCCGATCAACATGCTTTGCCTCCTCAGGCGCTTTGAATGTGTGAACTTTGTCGCAGCTTACACAAACATTGGGGCGACCCGCGACCGGCGACCCCCCGGATGCAGAATTCGAACCATGACCGAACGCTGGAAACCGAGTGTCACCGTCGCCGCGATCATCGAGGACAGCGGGCGCTTCCTGATGGTCGAAGAGCACACGCCCGACGGCCTGAAGTTGAACAACCCGGCCGGGCACCTGGACCCGGGCGAGTCGCCGCAGCAAGGCGCGGTGCGCGAGGCGCTCGAAGAAACCGCGCGCGTGTTCACCCCCGACCGGCTGGTCGGCGTGTACCTGGCGCGCCGGCGGCGGCCGGCCAGCGGCGAGGACATCACCTACCTGCGCTTTGCCTTCGGCGGCAGCGCCGGCAAGGCCGACCCCGGCCGGGCGCTGGACTCGCCCATCGTGCGCACGCTGTGGATGAGCCTGGATGAAGTTCGCGCCAGCGTCGAGCACCACCGCAGCCCGCTGGTGCTTCAATGCATCGAAGACTTCGCGGCGGGGAAACGCTGTCCGTTGGACGCGGTGTTCACGCACCAAACGGTAATCGGCCTCACCACCGAACGCTGATGTCTCGGAATGACTCGGCCGCTTCGGCACTTCAGTAGTTCCAGTCTTCGTGCCGAACCGGCATCCTGTTCAGTTCGTCTCGGCGAATCCGCCAGTTCGGCATCAAGCCGTCCATCAAGGCCTGAAACCGGCTGTTGTGCGTGGGCTCCAGAAAGTGTGCCATCTCGTGCACCACGATGTACTCCAGGCACTCCACCGGCCTCTTGGCCAGATCGGTATTGAGGCGGATGTTGCCGGCTCCAGGGCTGCAACTGCCCCATTTGGTTCTCATTCGCTGGACGAAAAAGCGCTGCACGGTCACGTCCATCAACTTCTCCCATCGGGCAATCAAAGGCGGCACAGCCTGCTTCAGCCACTCGCGATACCAGTCTTCCAGAATCGCCCGCTTCTTGGCTTCGCCCGATCCAGGGCGGACCTGCAAGACCATCTTGCTGTGTTTCAACTCCACTCGCGGCGCGGCATCCTTCTCGACCAATCGAAGCAGGTAACGCTTTCCCCACACGAAGTGACTTTCGCGTTCCACAAATTCGCGCGGGGCCTCGCGCAATTGCTCGCGCAACTTGCGCTGCTGATTCTTGATCCAGCCAAGCTTGCTGATCGCAAACACC
>JAYSVE010000608.1:0-3632 GCA_043718725.1 Methylibium sp. | reverse complement strand
GCAGCAGGCCGGGGTAGGGAATCAGGGGCTTTTTTGTCGCTGGTGTGGCAGGTCGCGTTGCAGTTCGCGCTGCAGGTCGCGGCTGGCACGTTGGCGACACGCGCTGGCACTTTTGCGGTGGGCGCCGGCGGTGCGTCGCAAGCTGGCCGCCACAAATGGATTGCGCGGTTTGGTGTTTTTCAGGGTGATCTTCATGGTGCTCTCCTTCGCGGTTGGGGTGTGTGAAAAACGGTCGGGGCCTGAAATGCAAACGGCCCGGGTTGCTGGTGCAACCCGGGCCGTGATGAACGGTTGGCCCTGCGCGGCGGTGGCGTGGGCTTCAGTTCATCGGCACCCCGGGCAGAGCACCATCGTCAAAAAATCTGTCAGTAAATCTGTCAGTAAATCTGTCAAACAAAGGCGCAAAAACACGGCTGTTGATCTGGGTCTGGTCAGCGCTGAACGACATGCGGACCGCGCCATTGCGCAGGGCCAGCCATTCAGCAAAGTTCAGATTCAGGAACATGGTGCTTTCGGTGTGGGGTTGATCGGCTGCGGTGTCGAGGCGGGGTTGCATCTGCAACCAGCGTTTCGTTTCAACAGGCTTGCGCAAATGATAAACATGCGGTTATCAACGCACAAGCGCGCGGCCTGCGGAATAACCCTGAATTCATCCTTCAAACTGGGGATGCTGTGGTGGCTTGACCACGGCCTGACCCAGCCTTGCCACCTGAAAGGCGCGCACTGCAGGGCGCTTGCGGGCCCGCCTTGCGCGTTTACTTCTTACGCGGTTTCAGCGGCGCCACGCCCGCTTGTGTGCGCAGCCACAGCGCTTGTGCGTCTTCTGCCGCCGCGCTGAGTGGCGTCTGCGCAAACGGCGGCGGTCGCGGTGGCGCCGGGCTTGGCGTCAGCACCTCACCCAGCAGGTCTAGTAAACGGGTGCGCGCGCGCTGCGGGTGGCGGCGGTAGTAGGTGAGCACCAGGCCAACGATGAAACGTTCGTCATCGTCACGGGGCATGGACTCGCCCGTGGAGGCGCGCGGCTCGCCAGTGCCGCCGTCCTGCATTGCCATGCCGGCGGCAGACGCCTGTTGTGCAGCGCGGCCGGCATCGGTATGCGCCTGGTCCATCCAGCCGGGGTTTTTGTGGCAGCGCTGTTCAAACTGGCGCGCCAGCCGTTCACCAATCTGGCGCGCACGGCTCTTGATCTGGCTCCAGTAACTGGGCTGGATGTCGATGCGCTCGGCGAAGCGCCGTTCCAGGCCACGCAGCGTGGCGGCGTCGGCATGGCGCGCGGTGGCGCGCACAAATTCTTCAAACAGCGCCAGGGCGTTGTCGAGCCTGATTTGTGGCAGGTCGGGTGGGGCGGTTGGAGGTCTGGCTTGCATCAACCGTCATGATAAATGTTCCTTTAGCAATGGGCTGAATCAGAAGTGCTTGTTCCGCTGACCGCATCCCGAAAAACCGCAGTCAGTCAATCAGTCAATCAGTCAATCAGCCAGCCCAGTCGGCCGCGTGGGTGGTGTCACCTCGTGGAGTCCGCAGCATCATCGTGCCGTGTGATGCTTTGCAGGTGATAACGCTCGACTTTGCGGTACAAGGTGCTGCGCGAGACGCCGAGCGCGCGCGCGGCCTGTGCCAGGTTGCCATGGGTCTCGGTGACCGCGCGCACGATGGCCTGGCGTTCGGTTTCTTCAAGGCTCGCGGCACCGGCCGTTGCCGTCAGGTCCGCACCGTGGCCGATGTCGGCGCGCAACTCTTCGGGCAGTTCGCTGCACAGCACCTCGCTGTCGTTGCACGTCAGCAGCAGGCTCTCGACCACGTTGCGCAGTTCGCGCACGTTGCCGGGCCAGCCGTAGGCCCGCAGCGCCGCCATGACCTCGGGGCCAAACTGGCGGCAGGCGGTGCCATGGCGCTCGGCCACGCTGCGGTTGAAGTGCTCCACCAGCAACTCGATGTCGTTCTCGCGTTCGCGCAGCGGCGGCACGCGCACGCAAGTGACGCTGATGCGGTGGTAAAGGTCGCGGCGAAAGCGCCCGGTCTCGACTTCTTTCAACAGGTCGCGGTTCGTCATCGCCAGCAGGCGCACGTCAACGCGGCGCAGCTTCGATTCACCGAGACGCGAAACCACGCCTTCCTCCAAGCAGCGCAACAGCACCGGTTGCAGCTCCAGCGGCAGCTCGCCGATTTCGTCCAGACACAGCGTGCCGCCATGCGCCAGCTCGAAACAGCCGGCGCGGCCTTCGTGGGTGGCGCCGGTGTAGGCGCCGCGCACATGGCCGAAGAGTTCGCTGCCGATCAACTCCTTGGACGTGGCGCCGCAATTGAAAGTGACATAAGGGCCCGCGCGGTCGCCGTCACCGTGCATGGCGCGCGCAAAGAGTTCCTTGCCGACGCCGGTTTCGCCCTGGATCAACACCGAGACGCGCCGACTGCTAAGCAGACGCGCGCGCTCGATCGCCGTTCGCAACGCCCGGCTGTGGCCACGGAGATGCCCGAATTCGTCGCTGGGCGGGTCACTCTCGGACACACTCTGCCGCTGCTGCAGAGGCGCCGCCGCCGCGCCGCGTGCCGCCGTCGTGTTGCGCGCCAACTTGGGCACCCACAACACGGCGCCGATCGTTGCGCCGTCCACGCGCACGGGATGCAGCCATTCGCCGCGCACCCCCGGCGGCAGATGGCGCGCCCACTCCTGGGCGCTGCGTCCGGCCTCAAGGCCGGGCAGACAGCTGCCCAAACGGCAATTCAAGCCTGGCAGGCTGCCGCTGGCGTAGATCAGCTTTGCATTGCGGTCCAGCACCAACATCGCCTCGACCGAGCTCAAAGCGCCAAACCGCATGCTCGCTTCGAGCAACTGCACATGCTCACGGTTGGCGCGCTCGGCGAGCACCGCCTCCATCTGCCGCGCCGCAGCCAGCACGAGCAAGAGGTTGCCGCGCTGGTAGGTCGACGGCGGACCCGAAATGTCAATGACGCCAAGCATCTGCTCGGTCCCGGGCAGGAACACCGGCGCGGCGGCGCAGGTCCAACTCTTGATGCCCTCGCCGAAATGCTCGGCGGCATGCACCTGCACCGGCTGGCGCATCGCCAGCGCGGTGCCGATGCCGTTGGTGCCCACCACGCTTTCATGCCAATGGCCGCCTTCAACGAGATGAACGTCCTGCGCCGATTCGAGCGTGCGCACGTCGCCTGCAACTTCGAGCACGACGCCGTTCGGGTCGGTCAGCAGCATGATCGAGCCCGAGCGCGCCAGCAGGTGCGCCGAGGTCAGGAACAGGCCCTGCGCGGCCCACAACAGATCGCGGTTGCTGCGCCGCAATTGTTCGAGTGCATCACCGCCGGTGACGAGCGGTGCATGGCGTGTGGTCGGCTCAACGCCAGCGCGGCGGCTGCGCTGCCATGACGACAGCACGATCTTCGAGACCGCAGCAGCGGCCACCGGCACGCCAGTGACGAAATTCTCCCAAGCCGCCATGACCTGACGTTCGGCAACGGGCTCTACCGCCAAGCCGTGCAGGTCAATGTGGTGATGCTCGGCAGTCCCTGCGTTCTGGGTGTGGTTCGGATGGATGGAGGTCTCCTTCGATACCCAACGTCATGTACCAGGGCACACGCGCGGCATCGCCATCGTCAAGTTGACTGGCCTTGCAAGT
>JAYSVE010000607.1:0-3633 GCA_043718725.1 Methylibium sp. | reverse complement strand
ACGGCGGCACCAGCGCTTGGGCCAGCGCCTGCACCGCTGCCGGCGCGCCCCAGCGCGCCAGCAGCGGTGCAGACGCCGGTTCGGTGATGTTTGGCATGCGCCTTCTCCCCTTCTTCGGGTCATGGTGCAGGCAGGCGCAGGCCGCGTCAATCGCACTTCAGATGATGCAACGCCCCGTGACACCATGGGCCTCACGAACCCGTCGTCCTGACCGACCACAGCGGCAACGAGCTCGTGGTCCACGGCGTACGCCCGCGCCGCCATCGCCGCCCAGAGGCTCTGCCGGTGCGGATGCGCGCCGCCAGACTGAATCGTGGACCTGTGCGTGCGCGCCGGCGGCGCCGACGTCATGCGCACCTAGCCGCGGGTGATGGGCGTGGACGGCGACGGCATCGTCGAGTAGGCCGACGACGCTTGGGCTGCAGGCCGATGGCTTGCATGCGGGGCTCCCAACCGGCGAGCCCGACCGGTGTCAAGCCATGCGCCGCGCCTCAAAGGCGCAAAGTGCCGATTACCTATGGTGTGTGCTCGCTGCTGCGGGGCCACCTGCGGGGCCCCGGTGCATGTACGACCGCCCGCTTCGCGGCGTCAAAATGGGCTTGGGATGTCGGTTTCGGGTCGTGAGCACGCGCTTGTGGACCGAGCCTCACTGTCGGCCTAATAGCCGAATGGGACAGTGCTTCACTATGGCTGGGTAACGCCCGCGAAAATGAGGAGGTCCGCGAAAGTGAACTGCCCTTGCACCTTCGCCTTGAGGCTCGGCGTGAAACCGCCCGGCCAGTGGAGGTATGAGGAGCCGTCGCGCTTGAGCATCCTTACGAACGTGCGCGCAACAATCGCAGCGCCGACCGGCCCGAGCTGGTCGCCGTTCTTGATCACCGCCGCTTCTCGAAGCACGTAGTACCATAGTGGCGTCTTCTGCAAAAGCGTCGCGCCGCCTTGATTGAGGAGCGCGACCTCGCCGGCCGGTAGCCCCGCCGTGATCTGCGCTGTAGTCAGTTTCGGCACACCGAGGAAGTTAGCCATTGCCTGGCCGCTCGGAACGCCGAGCGCAAGGCCGCGGAGGAGGTTGCGCCGCGCAAGGATCGCCATCATCCCGGTCATTCCGGGAAGCGCCTCAAGGCCATTGGCGAGCACCGTATCGAACTTGCGCGCGCGATTGAACACGGGTACCGGCACCCCCGTCTCGAAGAACGCGTTGAAGTCGATCACCCAGTTCGAACGCACGGGAAGGTTCGGCTTGCGGATAAAGTCGAACATGTCCGATAGTGGCTGGTTCACAAAATTGTGATTGAGCCAGTACCGATCTCGAATGAGGCTGTGGCCGAAGCGGTACGCTGCCACCGAGAACTCGACCGGCATACGGAAAGCGCTCCCGGGAGGAGCATTGACGGTCTGCATGGCGCTCGTCACTGCCTGAGCGCCGCAAATGCGCTCGAGGAAGTCATGCAAAACCGCCCACTGATAGTGGTGCGTCACGAGCCGCTTTGCCTCAACGAAGATGTCGCCCTGAAAGTTCTTCGTGACGAGGTCATCGACCACTTTGTTGTGAAAACGAAGCATCGCGTGGTGGAACTGGCTCACGATGAGGTTCTCATCGTTCCGGGGATCCCCAATGACTGCAGCAAGCGAGGCCGTACCGGGGTCCAACGGATTGTGGATGCGCGGTACATCGAAGTCGCGCTTCTGCACCATGCCCCCGGCGCCGCCGTTCCCGCCCGGGCCACCGGGTCCGTTCTGCTGGTTTGAGCCCGTGGCGAACTTGATCGCGGTCAGTGGCGCTCCAGGTGCCGGGAACGCGTAGAGAAAGGGGTCCAGTGCCGGACCGCGTGCATAAAGAGCGTCGAGGTCGAGGGTCGGCGACCGCATGTTGTTGATCGTCTCGGCGTTTGTCGACACGTCGAGAGACGACTGCACGTCCAGCGTAATGTCATGGTCGACGAATTGACCGACGTACGTGAAGCCGGCAGGCAAGGTACTGTCTGTGATCCCGGTTTCCCGGCCCGCATCGCCCATCAAATCGCCGAGCTGATCGAGGAGCGTTCGACTCGCCGCGTTGAAGGGCAGCTTGCTTGATGCCCGAAGGGACGGCGGCGTCATGTACCCGAAGGTGTCGATGCATGGCGAAGTACGCCACGGAAACGGGAACCAGAAGAGTGGAAGCTTTGCGCCGTGCAGCCCGTGGCGCGTCTTCACAAGTGCCGCAGCAGAGGCTTTCACATCGTTCGCTCGAGCGCTCCACGCGAGTACTCCAGGCGATTTTCTCTTTGAGGCCATGTAATCCTCCGACGGACTGATGCGGTGTGCTGCGGCACGCGCGACGGTAGCGAGTTGAGGAGACCTGCACATCCCTAGATGTGACGAAACCGACGTTGTCTCGAAGCTAAGAGAGCGCCACACCTTCGTAGCCACGGGCGGCAACCAAAGGTTGGCTAACTCGCCAGCGCTGTCATTGCACGTCGCTCGTCGATTGCTCACGTTCGGCCAACAACCGCTACTCACGACCGGCGGCTTCATGGCGATCCGCTACGAGCTTGTATGTTTCGAGGTGTTCTGCGGTCCGCGACACGCTCCGGGCGCAGCACGAATGGCAGAACCCCGGCGCAACCAATGCTCGCCAAACCCACGCCCGTCGAGTCGTCGACTCGCTCTGCCCATTCCGTTTAGCCACCAAAGCGTCGCGAGCGGCGCCAGACCCTGCGTCAGGCCACGCAGAGTCAGCAGGTACTGCAGGTCGGTGGAGGTCGGCGGGCGTGTACGGCCGAATCTCGGTGAGCCGGCCACAGCGAGGACTCAGCGCGCCGGCAGCCCGAAGCCCTCGGCGATGGCGCGCACGATGGCCGGATTGCGCGCCTGCGCGGTGTGCGCCGCTGCGGGGTCCTTCAGCAAGCCGGGCAAGCGCCAGCCCGGGTTGCGCACGCTGACGTTGACGTAGCGGTTGCCGTCGGTGTCGGCTAAGAAGGGCGGCAGCTCGAAGCCCAACAGGTCGTCGGTATCGTTGAACGCGACGTACGTGCTCATCTGCGCCAGCGGCATCGGGCCGTCCCATGGGTCAGGGCGGCGCAGCAGGCGGTTCGGGCAAGGGCCGCTGCCGCTGTCGGCCTGGCACGCCGCAGGTGACAGCCGCGCCAGCGACAGCAACGCCACCTGGTTGGCGTTCATGAAGACCGTGGCGTCGTCGAATAGCCAGAACAGCAGCGCCTCCTGCACCACCTCGCTCTCGGACCGGCCGACGGCGCCCGGCTCGGCCCGGACCTGGGCGAAGCGGTGCTGCGCATCCAGCATCAGGAAGCTGCCTAGGCTGTGGGTGATGCCGAACACCTTGGCGTTGGCCAGTGCAAGGGCGGCCTGCTGCTGCAGCGTCGGAGTGGGCGCCACCGCCGCCAGTTCGCAGCGACTACCGGGCGCTGTCGGCAACATGCCCGGCAGGGGTCGCAAGATGTCGACGGCCAGCAGGCACAACGCCAGCGTCACGTCGTCGCGCAGCACGTCGCCAATGGGTCCCAGCACTAGCGTGGCATCCGCAAAGCCGCCGAGGGTGAATTGGTCCTTCAGCAGTCGGTTCAGCAATGCCCGCGGGTCGGTGTTCGGCCGCGATGCGGAGAACGCGGCGCAGTCGGGGCTGTCGCGCAG